>JAUVMS010000010.1 GCA_030600135.1 Hyphomicrobiales bacterium
GGTTGCCGGCAATGCAACCGCAACCAATCCAACGCCAGAAAGCATGGATAGCACGAGCAACAAACGCAACATTGTAAGCCCCCAAATCACTACTCAACAATGACGCGTGGCAGAAATTCCTACGCTTCGGACCAACTTATGATTGCAGGCTATTGCAACCGAGAGAATAGATCAGCGCACGTTCGATGTCCAAGACTTTGGGCACTGGCGGGCGAAAATGGCGACATATCCCGCGAGCGTGGCCTTTTGGGTACTTGAGTTGGAGAGCCGGCAAGTGCCGCGATGACTGGGATGTTTTGGACTGCACACTGATGATGGGGTGGTGGCCGTGGTGGCAATCGAAGGCTGGTTGCCGCGAAGTCGATCGACGATCAGATGACGATCCGGTATCCACAACATTTAGAGTCATCAACAGCGCCGAACCGCAATAACTTGTAGAAAACCGTCAATAAGTCACAAAAATGTCTTTGCTCCGCAAGGGTCGTATGTTGCCCAGAATGCCCACCCGTCTCAATAACAGATCTGAACTCTCCGATTAGCTTGCTGAAATGATTAACAAAACATTTCGAATCACCTAATGTCGTCTGTGAGGGGGCATTCGACCGCTTGCGTTCTGCTTTCCCAGTGTTGTGCTCAAGTTGTACACAGGAGATACGGTAATCTCTGTGGACAAACTAGAGGCAACTCAGGGTTGCATGAAAATTTCCGCCCGTACTGTTGCCTGCTGGACTGTTCATCACGGGGTGATGGCGGTTTGCAATAGGTGGCTGTTTGGTGGATTTCGGCTGAATCCCGCAAGACCAGAACCCTCTCGACTTAAGCGGATTGTCCCGTGAGGTCCTCATTGGTGGGCTTCAGCGGGGCATGTTTATGGAGGGGGCAATGAGACATGCTCTGGGTGGTTTAGGCGTCGTCGCCGCAGCGGTTCTGCTGATGGTGTCTGGCGCTATGAACTGGCAATTTGGATATAGTCTAGGCAAGACAGAACTAGACTCACAGATCTTCGGGCTTGCGAGTGCTGCTTCAGATGGTCTGAAAGCGCTCCTGCCGTTTTTTCTCTTTGCCTCAATTAGGAGCAAGCAGTGGTCGCAGGCCGCAGCTGGCGTGGCGCTCTGGTGCGTCTGCCTGGCATTCTCGCTGACTTCGGCGCTTGGCTTTGCCTCACTTAATCGTGCCGACACCACCGGAGCGCGGGCTGCGCAGGTGGCGGGCTATCAGGATTTGCGAACGGATCTCACGCGAGCGCGTGACCGGTTGAGCTGGATCCCTGAGCATCGCCCGGTTGGAACGGTGGAGAGCGATATCAACTCGCTCAAGCAGCATCGTCGCTGGCGCTCGACATCGGGGTGCACCGATGCCACAGCCAGGAAGAGCATCAAGTTCTGTCAAGGCTTCCATCAGCTGAGCGCAGAACTCGCGGCGGCGAGAGAGGCCGCGCAGATCGAGCAGAAGATGTCGGCTCTCCAGGCCCAGCTTGCAATCGTGCCGAACGAGATGGCGCAGACCAAGGCTGACCCGCAGGCCGATGTTTTGGCGGAATTGACCGGCATGAAGCTTGAAGATGTGCAAACCGCACTCATCATTCTGATTGCCATTCTCGTCGAGCTGGGCTCGGCGCTCGGGTTTTACGTCGCTCTCGGCAATTGGAAGATCTACGAGAAGCGCAATCCAGTGGTCGTCTCTAGGCCGCGGACCCGTGAAACCGCAAATGACAACAAAACGCCGACAACCGCTCCGATCACCGTGGTCGAAGCCACAACCAAAGCGGCAACACCAAAGCTGGTCGCGCCGCAGAACGACATTGAGCGGTTCTTTAAAGAGCGCGTCGCGGATGCAGAAGGCTGCAGCCTAACGGCGACGGCGCTTTATGAGGACTACTGTGATTGGTGCGATGATCTGGAAAAGGAACCACTAGCACTACCAACATTTGGAAGACAGTTCGGCGAGTTGGGTGTTCACAAAGCCAAGATCGCCGGGCGAATACGTTACATAGGAATACGGCTTTCGTCTGGAATGGAGGACGAAGACGGTTCAACGCAAAGCTCCGTAGCAGCGTAGCAAAGCGTTAAATAGACTGATACTGGGGCGCTCTTCGGAGCGCCCTTTTTCTTTTGGGGATGGGTTCCTTCCGAGCATCGGATGGCCAAGAAAAGATGGCACGCGTCTCAAGCGCGCCATGGCGCCTCGGACCGTCTCCTGCTATCAATCCCATTAGAAATCTGCCGATGTTTGGAGTGCACGCGATTTGGGCAAATTCCGCGGCATTGGATTGATTGCCGTCTTGGCATCTTTGCTTGGTGCCGGGTGCAGTGCGTTCGAGAGCGACATCGCTCCGCGTGCGGACTTGGTCGCGACAACTCCCATAGGTGAACCTGGGGCTCCAGCCTCGACTCCAAATAAGGAAGCATCTTCGAATTGCTTGACCGTCTCACGCTGGTGGGAGGGTTTTTTGGGGCGTGAAAAAACCCATGCGCGTTCGATCGGAGCACTCGAAAAAGCACTGGAAGAGGAAAAGGCGCGCCTCACGCGACGTGGCTGGCAGAGTTTTGAGGTCAGCCCAGTAAATACGGCGTGTCAAACAACCTATCCGCTCGGCTTCCAAGAGTGGCGCTGCTCGTCAAAAGCCGAGCTTTGTCCCATCGGCAATAAGAAATCGGCCATGGACGGCTAAGCTCCATACAGGTTGCAACATGGCGGCCAGCGCGAACTGAACATCGGGGATCCTTCGCAGCTTGTTGTACTCTAGGCATTACCGAGTTTGTCACAAGCCTTGCGCGTAGTTGGAAATGCGAGAGGTGTCGTGTCTTGTGATTGGCCATCACGTCGTGCCGCCACTTTGGCAATGCCGCTCTTGTGTTTCGGACTGAAAGCCGCTGTGGTCTATGCGGAGAAAAAAGGTTGTGCCATGTTATTGTTGACGATGAAGCACGCGGCGTGGCACGGCTAGTTTAATTTGTCCCACAACAATACAAGTTTCATTGCGTAAGTTGTTCTGAAGCAGAATTTTGTATACCTTGATACTCGATACTCGGGGGGTAGGATCTTGGCGTGGAGTTCTCTCCAAAATGAACCAAGATCCACCTACTATGAACTCACCAACACTTTCGATTTGGCGGCGTACAACTCGCGACTGGGAACCCTTTATCGAACACCCTGTCGCGGCGTCAGATTTGAACGCCATGATGCATCAAGCCTCGCTGCCAGTTCTCGGCTTTTACTTGATGCTGACGTTCGCGGCGGCGATTGCGACGCTGGGGCTGTTGTGGAACAGCGCGCCAACCATCATTGGCGCCATGATCATTGCGCCCTTGATGTCGCCTATCATCAGCTTGTCCTACGGAATCGTCGTGGTGGATTGGCGATTGATCACGCGATCGCTCGTAACATTGGTGACCGGTATCATACTCGTGCTGGTGTTGGTTTTCGCGACGACGCAGATGCTCGGGTTACGGATTGCCGGCTCGGAGATTTTGGGCCGGTCTCAGCCGACATTGTTGGACTTGGGCGTGGCTATTGCGGCAGGTGGCGCGGCGGCCTTCGCCTACACCCGGCGCAGCATCATGAATGCGATTGCGGGGGTTGCCATTGCAGTGGCGTTGGTTCCACCACTTGCGGTTTGCGGCATCGGCCTGGCGCAAGGGCTTTACGCGAGCGCCGATGCCGGCCAGTCCCTGGCGGAAGTCGGGCTCTATTCCGGCGGCGAGGGAATTGTGAAAGGGGCGTTTCTGCTGTTCGTGACCAACTTGACCGGTATCGTGGTAACGGCGGGGATCGTGTTTGCCCTGCAGGGCTATGGTCATTTGAAGAAGGCGGCGATCGGGCTTGCGCTGGTTGCCGTGATGTCCGCCGCGCTTGTCTATCCGCTCGGCGTTTTGCATTACAAGCTGCACGTCAAAAGCATGGCGTTGAGCTTGATCGTGGCGGCAAGAAGACAGATGCCGAGACTTTATGACGGTAATGGCCGTGTCGATTCCGTCCATGTGACGTATCGTGGTGATCAGCTTTACGTCAATATGGATGTGCTCGGCGATGAAGACGATATCAGTGGTATGCAGGAGCAAATCGATGTTTGTCAGCAATCGCAATCACGCTTGCTCGAGTAACCGGTTCGGGTTGAGATCGATCTGATCCCGGTGCCATTCCACCAATTTGTCTCGAGCCAAGGCGCTCAGCCCAAGGCGATTGCGCTCTCCGATGATCAAGAGGGCGACGGTGCGACGACGCAGGACGACTCGGCGATAATCCCGCCGGCGACCAAGGCTGAAGGAGAGGCGGAAGGGAATTGATGGGCGGCATGAAATGACGCCAATGGACTGATTTGGCTTGGTGCCGCTTGACTTTGCGACGACTGGACGCGAGCCCGATGTTCGGGCCTAATTCGCCCGTTGCCCGACATCTTTTTTCCAATCACGGAAAAAAATTCAACGTGTTATCCAATGCCGAAGGCGAGGAGCGGTGTTTAAGTTCCCCGTGGTGTGTTCAGGAGACTTTGTGCCTCGTCGACCAGTCGCGCCACCAGATCTGCTGCAGGGAGTTCGCGGTTGAGGGGGGCAGCTTGACCATAGAGTACGAAGTCTAGCTCGGCGTCACCGTTGTCTCGGGATGCTTGTGCGAGCGGGTCAGCAAATCCGTACATGGTCGGAAAGTCGGGGAGCGCTACTCGATGGCTCGCCATTGCGTCGATATAGCGGTTGTTGCGGGCACGCGCGGGTCGGCCGGAGTAAGCTCTGGTGAGCCGAGTTTCGTCGTCGCTGGCCTGTCGCAGCGCCGCCCGGTAGCTGTCGTCGATGTTGGCCTCGGGACAGGAGAGAAAAGCCGTTCCCATCTGAACCCCGCCCGCGCCCAATGCAAACGCTGCTGCAATGCCTCGGCCATCGGCAATCCCGCCGGCGGCGATGACGGGGACATCGACCGCATCGACGATTTGTGGGACGAGAGCCATTGTGCCAACGCCGAAATCTTCAAACGAGACTTCGAACGTGCCACGGTGACCGCCGGCTTCCCAGCCTTGGGCAATGATTGCGTCGACTCCGGCGTCGGCGAGCATTCGCGCCTCGGCAACCGTCGTGGCGGAGCATAGAACAACGCTGCCGGCACTCTGCAGTGCCCGAACCATGTCGATTGGTGAAAGTCCGAAATGGAAACTCGTGACCGTCGGGCAATTGTTCAGCAGCACCTCCAACCTGGCCGCATCGAATGGGTCGCAGTCGCCATTGCCGCAATTGGGAATGTGTGCCAAGCCCAATTCCTCATAGAACGGCGTCACCATGGCTTTTGTGCGGGCGTTGACGTCGGCGTCTTCTTTGGGTGGAGGGTGCGCGAAAAAGCTCAAGTTGAATGAGCGATTGGTGCCAGAACGAATTTCGGTGGTGGTGGCTCGCAATTCATCAAGCGACATGTAGCTGCAGCCCAAGCCACCAAGGGCGCCGGCGTTGCTGACCGCGATGGCCATCAGGGGCGTTGATTCACCACCCATCGGCGCTTGAATGATCGGATGGTCGATTTCCAACAGTTCAAGCAAATCTTTTCGCGGCCACATGCACCGTACCTCCAACTCGGGTTGCGATGTTAGGCGGCAAAGCTCCTGGCGTCACGGTTTTCTGTTTTGGTCCCGTATCGTTGCGGGGTGCACAATCGCCTTTGGCAGGCAGGGCGCGTAGGCGAAGCACAGTGCGATATACGAAGACGACTTCCCGCCTGATCGCTCCGCACAATCCCCACCAATGCCGCAGTCCCTCACTCCACCAGCACGTTATAGAGGATGAAATCCGTGCGCGGGGCGAAGGTGTCGTAGAGCATGCGACCTGGATAGTTGAACTCCTGGGTCAGCCAGCGCACGCCGGCAAGCTTTTCAGCCTTGGCAAAGGCAATGACGTGCTCGATTAGCGCCCGGCCGGTGCCCGCGCCACGATTGCCCGGCTCGACGTAGAGGTCGCTTAGATAGCAAACCATGTTGCCGCCGAGGGATCGGTGCATGGTTTGGTATTGGGTAAGGCCGATGATCTTGCCCGATGCGGTCTCGGCGACGTCGCACCAAAAGGGCTCGCGCGGATCAAAGATCCAGGCCCAAACGGTGGCAAGCGCGTCGGGATCGAGTTCGACCTCGTAAAACCGGCCATAAGCGAGAAAGAGGTCGCCCCATTCCTGATGATCGCTGATGGTGACGGGTCTGATGGAAATCGCCACGTGTGTCCTCCTTCCGATTCGCCTGGCGAAGGACGGCCGATCGTTCCGCCGGCCGTTTGCTCCGCCGGTCGTTGGCTTCGTTGCTTTTCTCGAATTTATCGATGCACGCACGCCCCAACCGCCAAAACCTGGCAGCGGCGCTTCATCCATACCTTTGCGTTCATCGTGATCATGGCCGAGCTTGTAGGCGATCGACTGTGCCGCTACAAGGGAAAAGGCTTGGTCGGCGACTTGATGATCTTGGGAGTTCGAGAGAGGACGTGATGGATGCACGTGTGCCAGTAGGCTATTCAACCTGCCCGCACGATTGCCCCTCCACCTGCGCGCTGGAGGTGGAGCTGTTGGATGAGCGGCGCATCGGGCGGGTGCGCGGCGCCAAGGACAACAGCTACACCGCCGGCGTCATTTGCGCCAAGGTGGCGCGCTACGCAGAGCGTGTGCACCATCCCGATCGCCTCATGCACCCGCTGCGACGCAAAGGCGCAAAGGGTTCTGGCGAATTCGAGCGGGTGAGCTGGGATGACGCCCTCGATATCACCGCCGAGGCCATGCTCAAGGCGGAGGCGGAACACGGCAGCGAGGCGGTTTGGCCTTATTACTACGCCGGCACCATGGGGTTGCTCATGCGCGACGGCATCGACCGTCTGCGCTACGCCAAACGATATTCCGAGCAAGTCGACACCATCTGCTCGTCGATCTCCTACGCCGCCTGGATCGCGGGCCACGGCAAGCTGCGCGGCGTCGATCCGCGCGAGATGGCGAAATCCGATCTGGTGATCATCTGGGGTACCAACCCGGTCAACACCCAGGTGAACGTCATGACCCACGCGGTGAAGGCGCGCAAGGCGCGCGGTGCCAAAATCGCCGTCATCGACATCTACCGCAACGGCACTGTTGAGCAGGCCGATATCGGGCTCTGCCTGAAGCCCGGCACGGATGCCGCGCTTGCCTGTGCCATCATGCATGTGCTCTTTCGCGATGGCCACGCAGACTGGGATTATCTGGAGAAATATTCAGACCGGCCGCGCGATCTCGAGCGACATCTGGCGAGCAGGACGCCGGAATGGGCGAGCGCCATCACCGGTCTCACTGTTAAAGAGATCGAGGATTTCGCCAAACTGATTGGCACCACGCCACGGACCTTCTTCCGTCTCGGCTTCGGCTTCACGCGTTCGCGAAACGGCTGCGTGTCGATGCATGCTGCGACCTGCATTCCGGTGGTCACCGGCGCCTGGCAGAACGAGGGGGGCGGTGCGTTTCACTCCAACGGCTCCATCTATCATATCAACAAGACACTGATCGAAGGCCTCGATGTTCGCGACACGAGCATCCGCCGTCTTGACATGTCGCAGATTGGCCGCGTGCTGACGGGGGATGAAAAAGCGCTTCGCCACGGCCCGCCCGTGACCGCGATCTTCATGCAAAACGTCAACCCCGTAACCGTGGCGCCCGAGCAGCGCAAGGTGAAGGCGGGCTTAGCGCGCGACGATCTCTTCGTCACGGTGCATGAGCAATTCATGACCGAAACCGCGAAGTGGGCCGAAGTGGTATTGCCTGCCACCATGTTCTTGGAACACGACGACATTTATCAGGGTGGGGGCCACCAGTATTTGGGTTTTGGACCCAAGCTCATCGACGTGCCGGGCGAATGCCGCTCCAATCACGATGTGGTTTGCGCGCTTGCCAAACGCTTGGGTGCCGAACACGAGGGGTTCGACCTCTCGGCCCGTGAGATTATTGATCGAACGCTTGAGGCTTCCGGCTGGGGCTCACTGGCTGAACTCGAGGAGGCGCGCTGGATCGACTGTCAGCCCCCTTTTGAGAAGGCGCATTTCGTGGCGGGTGTCGGGCATAAGGACGGAAAGTTCCATTTCGCTCCCGACTGGGCCAACGTTCCGTTCCGTGGCGACTTTCCGGCGGGACCGGTCGATCAAGTGCCGGAGTTCCCAGACCATTGGGAGATTATCGAGGCCGCCGACGATGCTCACCCCTTCCGTCTCGCGACCTCGCCCGCGCGCGGCTACCTCAATACCTCGTTCACTGAGACGCCCACCAGCCGGGAGCGCGAAGGGGTGCCGGCTGCTCTCATCCATCCGCGCGATCTCGAAGCTCTCGGTTTGGCCAATGGCGCCGCCATCCGCATGGGCAATCAGCGAGGCGAAATCCGCCTCGATGCAAAGGCGTTCGACGGGCTCAAACGCGGCGTTGTTATCGTCGAGAGCATCGCGCCCAATGGCGATTTTAGAGGCGGCGAAGGGATCAACACCCTCACCGGTGCGGCTGACGTGGCGCCGATCGGGGGTGCCGCCTTTCACGACAATCGCGTCTGGATCAGGGCGGATCGCTAAACCCCGGTGATACTGGCGCTGGACTAGATAAATCGGGCTCGGGCGTCGCCACGGCACCCGAGATCCGTCCCCGCCATGATTAACGCGCCCGGCAATTGCCTTACGCCTCAATTTGTCGGATCTTGACGCGCAGATCCTGGGAACAACCGGAAGGGAGCGCACGTGCTGAGTGACACTGACCAGCCGCAATCCAACGCCACGTGGGGTGCGCTCGAGGGCCTTACCGTCCTCGAACTCACGCAAATGCTATCCGGCCCGTTTGCCGGCATGTGCCTTGCGGATCAGGGTGCGCGGGTCATCAAGGTGGAACCGCCCGGCGGCGATCATACGCGGGACCTGGGTCCCAACCCAGACGGCGGGCGCACCATGGCCGATGGCGGCTACGGCGGCTATTTTGCCTCGATCAACCGCAACAAACGATCGATCGTGATCGACTTGAAGAGCGCGGGCGGGCGGGACCTTTTTCTGTCGCTCGTGGCCGATGCCGACGTCGTTCTCGAAAATTTTCGCGCCGGTGTGATGGACCGTTTGGGGCTCGGCTATGAAACGTTGGCGGAGGTGAACCCCAAACTGGTTTATGCCGCCATTCGCGGTTTTGGTGACCCCAGAACCGGTGAGAGCGCGCAAGCGAACTGGCCCGCATACGACGTCGTAGCCCAGGCCATGGGCGGCATCATGGCGATCACCGGGTCCGAGCCGGGCGGCACGCCGACAAAGATTGGACCGGGTGTCGGCGACCTCATTCCAGCCATGCAAAGTGTCATCGGCATTCTGGCGGCGGTCTATCGGGCCGAGCGTACCGGCCGCGGCCAGTTTGTCGATGTGGCCATGGTTGACGGTGTCATGGCGGTCTGTGAACGCGCCATCTTTCAACATACTTACACGGGCGCTATACCGGGGCCTGAGGGCAACGCCCACCCGTTGCTCTGTCCCTTCGGACTCTTTCCCGCCAAGGATGGCCATGTCGCTATCGGTATTCCGCGCGACGTCTTTTGGGCCATTTTCGCCGAGCAGATTGGTATGCCGGAATTGGCTGACGACCCGCGCTATCGAGAGAATGCGGGCCGCCTCGAACGGCAAGACGAGGTCCACGAGATTGTCGGTTCTTGGACGAGCGCGCGGAGCAAGTCCGAGATCGCGCGCGTGCTCGGCGGCAAGGTGCCCTTTGGTCCGGTGCAGAGCGCCGACGAGATCATCGCCAGCGATCACATGCAGGCGCGAGCCATGCTCGCTCCCATTGAGCATCCAGGCGTACCTGGCCGTTTCGCGATCGCCAACACACCCATCAAGATGACCGAGACGCCTGGAGGCGTGCATGCCCGGGCACCGCTCGTTGGTGAGCACACCAGCGAAGTCCTCGCGGAGTTCGGATTTTCCGACGACGCCATCGAAAGCTTGATGGCAGACAAGGTTGTCGCCTAGGTGTTGAATGCAGGCACCGAAGGGACCCCGTACGGGCGTTGACGGAACACCGGCGCAAGACGATTGTTGTCGATAGGCGGGGCCGGTCAAGACAAACAAGCAATGAGCCGAGGGAGGATTAGGAATTGAGCTACAGCACCTTGAAGTTTGAGGTCAACGACGGGGTCGGCCTCATCACGATCGACCGACCCGAAAATGCCAATACGCTCAACAAGACCATGGCGGAGGAACTTTCCGATGTGGCTTTGCGTTGTGATGCAGACGAGCGGGTACGGGCTGTGATCATAACTGGAAGCGGAAAATTATTTTGTGCCGGTGGTGATTTGAAGTCCTTGAACGAGCAGGGTGACGATCTTTATCGTTTTCTGACCGGAACGGCGACACTCTTTCACAATGCCATCACGCGCTTTCAGTATATGGATGCGCCCGTGGTGATGGCGGTCAATGGCACTGCGGCTGGTGGCGGGCTCTCCATCGCACTCTCAGGCGATTATGTCATCGCCGCCGACGATGCAAAGTTCGTCTGTGCCTATACCGCGTCGGGCCTGACCCCGGACGGTAGCTCGACATTTTTCATCGCCAAGCATGTGGGCCTCTTGCGCGCCAAAGAGTTGGTGCTCACCAATCGCGTGCTCGACGCTGAAGAGGCGTTGGATTGGGGTCTCGTCAACAAGGTCGTGGCGGCGGATGTACTTATGGCCGAAGCGACGGAGATTGCCACAACCTTTGCCGCCGGACCGACCAAGGCCTATGGCGGCGCCAAGCGGCTCCTGTTGAGCTCATTCGAAAGAAGCATCGAAAGCCAACTCGAAGCCGAAAGCCAATCCATTGCAACGACGGGTAGCTCGCGCGATGGCCGCCATGGCATCGATTCATTCGCCAACAAACGCAAGCCCGTCTTCAAAGGGGAATAGATCGGGGTGTGCTATTGGCTTCAGATTAAAATCCGCAAACTGTAGTATTTATGTAAATTATTTTGGCGGACTGGAGATTTCAAAAATTTGATCTAGTTGTTACGCGCATGTGATTGAGCATACGCTAAGATTTTTTGGTGAAATCTTCAAGATGCGGGATACCATCATGCGACCTAGATGGACGATGACGATAGCATTGGCCATGTTGTTTTCAGCAATCGCCGTGAATGTGCAAGCGGGCAGCGCCAATGACTGTCCCTATGCCACCCACAACTACCCTGGCCAGCCCTGTTGGGCGGACATGGCATTTAGTGGGCTCGACCGATAAATTGATCCGGGTCCGGAGATTGCGGCAATTGGCATTCTACTCCGCGGCTTCAGCGACGCTTTTGCGCGACCAAATGATCTCGCGCCCGGGTTCGGGGTGGCGGGGTACAAGCCGAGCGATCACCAATGATACGCCGGCCATGGCCGCGCCGAGGAGGAAAACGGCCGACGGGTTCTGCAGCCAGACATAGCCGAGCAGAACCGGCAAGAAGACCGCAGCAATATGATTGATCGTGAACGCGACCCCCGCCGTTGGAGCGATCTCGGCCGGATCTGCGATCTTTTGGAAGTAGGTCTTCATGGCGATCGACATGGCGAAGAAGGCATGGTCGGCGACGTATAAAAACGCTGCGATCCAAGGGCTCTCGACGAACGCATAAGCGGTGAAGACGGCTATCAGGCCGATATACTCAAACGTCAAGGCGGCGCGTTCGCCAACCCGGCCGATCAGTTTTCCAATCCTTGGTGCCAGCACCATGTTGAAGAGATGGTTCACCAAGAAGAGCGTGGTGATGGTGGTAACCGTGAAGCCGAATTTCTCGACCATCATGAAGCCGGCAAAGACCACGAAGATTTGCCGCCGGGCGCCACCCATAAACGTGAGCGCATAGAAGAGCCAATAGCGCTTGCGCACGATCAACTCGCGTTTTTGGGCCACCTTTTGCGGGAAGTAGGGGTAGGCATACCAAACGTAACCAGCGATTGCGAGAGTGGCGAGCCCGGTGACGAGATAGACCTCGCGAAAATCGAGCCCTAGTAGCGTCCATGTGAGGTAAATCAGACCGTAGGAGCCAATCGCGGCGAATGAACTGGCGGCCAATATGCGGCCGAGGCCGTGGGCGGCTTCAGCCTTGGGGAACCACTGCAAGGCGAGCGATTGGGCGACGGTCTCGTAGTAATGAAAGCCGAGCGACATGAGCAGCGTGGTCGCGTAGAACGCCCATTCGGTCGGGAAATAGCCGGTGAGCGCGGTTCCAAGCCCCAAGCAAACCAGCGCCAAGAGGGCCAGCGATTGCTCCCTCATAAAAAGCAACACAAGCACCACCGCAAACGACAAGAAACCCGGAATCTCTCGGATCGACTGCAGGATGCCAATCTCGCGGCCGGTGAAGCCGACACGGTCGATGGCGAAATTGTTGAGGAGGGTGAACCACGTCTGGTGGGAGAGCTGCATCGCCACCGCCATGAGCATCAGCATGACGATGGGCGAGCGCCACCCGATCGTCGGCCCGCCTCCGGGCGCGGTGCTGGTGCTCATGGCGCGCTTATATCACGGGCGTCGTAGGAGCATAGTCTAATCGATGTGGTGCGGGTCTCTGGTTGAACGGATCGCCGACGACCCATGTCAAAGCGTGTCTGTTGGCCTGTCTTCCGCACTGCCGCTGTCAGCGCCGTCTGGAATAAAATTTGTTTTCCGGGAGGCGTTTGGCGTGCTGGCGGGCGGCGGAGGTCATGCGTAGAGGCTCTGCACCAGGCTCAGCGTCACCAAGGCGACCACGAAACTCCAAAGCGCTATGCGTCCGCGACGCGCGGGCGCTGGTTCGGTGAAGAGCAGGAGCGCTGAAATGAGAATGGCGACCGCAAGATTAATCGTTGCAGCCCCCTTGAGACCGAGACCTGTCGAGTTCTTGCCCGCGCCTTCAAAAATCAGGGCAAAGGAGATGCCGATCAACAGCGCTCCAATGATTCGCGGATAGAGCATTTGATTGGTCTTGGCGAGGCCAAAGGCGGCGATGGGCAATCGCGGAATGACCGTCAACAGAACACCAAAGGAAAACTTGACGAGTGCGTCGATCCATAAGAGCTGATCGACCATTCGCGCATCCTTCGCGTTTATTGGAAACGAGCCGACGCGATACGTTCTATGACGGCAATGGAAATGGTTGCAAGCTCTGTGTTCGCTCGGACTGGTCCGCGCAGCGTCACTGCGTCATTTCACCGGGAGGTGTGAATATTTTCGTTCGATCCATGGGTTTGGTATCGGCCGGTATGTCAGTGGCAAAGGCCGAAAAGAAGCCTGCGTTGGCCGGAACCGGTTCCTTTTTCTTTTTGCGCACCGGCACATTGAAGTCGCCAGAAACAAGTTTCGGCAGGTCGGTGCGAACTTCGCGAAGCACCTTGTCAGAGCAATAGTCAGCCTGCTTGGCGATTGTCTTGGCGACGGTGGCGCGCGAGAAGTCATAGGCGCGTTCAGCTTTTTGCAGGCTTTCGGGGCTGGCGCCCTGGTTGGCGACGTATGTCAGGTAGTTGGTTCTCACTTTTTGCGGGTAGAAATGAAATCCGCACTTTTGCGCTCGCGCGACTGTCCAGCCCACCTGGACGGCTCGCTCGATCGGGTCCACCGGTGCGGGCGCAACCGCGAGCGGTACGGGACTTTGTCCCTCAGGCGCTACCGTTGTTCCGGTAATCATCGATTGTTCTGTCGCGCTGTCGACGGCGGCGCTGGTCTGCACTGCGGTGGTGGCGCCGCCGCTGCAACCGGCAAGCGCCAGTGCCATAAATCCAAATATGAGGTGCCTTTGCATGTCACAGAGCAGATGCGCAAAACAGGCGCCCGGTCAAGCGCTTCCTGACGGTCTTGAGATCACGAATTGCAACAATATCTTAGCGACATGCGATCGGGGCTTTATGCCACCAGTTCCGAATCGATTTCGCAAGCAAGCTGGTGGGCTGATCGCTTGCCGAGCCTCTCGTTATAGCCAAGCAATGCGGGATCGGAGACCAGACCGGCAAATACACCCCAGCGTACGACAGAGCCGACCATGATGTCGGCTGCGCAAAATGCCTTGCCTAGGAGATAACGACCTTGATCGACAGCTGGTCCAATGGTGGCAATGACATCATCAAACGAACCCCACGCCGCTTGTCGAGGGTCAGTCGCATAATTGTTCAATTTTTCCGTAAAAGCGGGCTCGACACATCCCGGGGCAAAGAACATCCATCGAAGATAGTCAGGGCGTGCGGTTGCATCCATCGCGGGCGCCAGGCCCTTTTCAGGAAACCGATCGGCTAGCCACGCGCAAATCGCCGCCGATTCAGTCAGCTTCGTTCTGCCGTCTACCAGCGTTGGAACCTTGCCCATTGGATTCAATTCGAGGAAGGGCGCGCTCTTCTGTTCTTGTTGTTCCAGATCAAGCATCTGCAACTCATAGGGAACGCCCAGTTCCTCCAACATCCAGAGCACGCGGAACGAGCGCGTGCCCGGGGCGTGGTAAAGCATAATCATCGAAACGCTCCTACCGCATTAGGTCGCGCATTGATCTGTCAATTCCGTCCAGCGTCAGGGGATACATACGGTCGTCCAAGAGCTCGCGAATGATCTGTATCGATGGCGTCCAACCCCAGTACTCCTCGACCACCGGATTGAGCCAAACCGCACTCTCATAGACCTCCGCCACCCGCTTCAACCACACTGCACCTGCTTCATCGTTCATGTATTCGACCGAGCCACCCCGCACGGCAACCTCGTAAGGGCTCATCGAGGCATCACCGACGAAGATCACTTTGTAATCTGACGGATACGTATGCAGCACGTCCCAGGTGGGCACCTTGTCGGTCCATCGCCGCGAATTGTCCTTCCAGACGAAATCGTAGATGCAGTTGTGGAAATAGAAGTATTCGAGATGTTTGAACTCGGCACGCGCTGCCGAAAAGAGTTCTTCAGCCTCCTTGATGTGCCAGTCCATGGAGCCGCCGACATCGAAAAACATGAGCACCTTGACGGTGTTACGCCGCTCGGGCCGCATCTTGATGTCGAGATAGCCCCTATGTGCCGTCGAGTGGATCGTGCGATCGAGATCGAGCTCATCGGCCGCGCCCTCGCGAGCGAAACGCCTCAGCCGTCTGAGTGCCACCTTGATGTTTCGCGTGCCGAGTTCCACCGTATCATCGAGGTCCTTGAACTCGCGCTTGTCCCAGACCTTGATGGCGCGAAAATTGCGGTTGCCCTTTTGCCCGATACGAACACCCGCCGGGTTGTAGCCATCGGCGCCATAGGGGCTGGTGCCGCCTGTCCCGATCCATTTGTTGCCGCCTTGATGGCGCTCCTTTTGTTCCTCCAGCCGCTTCTTCAACTCCTCCATGATCTTTTCCCAGCCGCCGAGTTCCTCGATCTTGGCCTTTTCCTCGTCGGTGAGGTAAAGCTCGGCGACGGTGCGCAGCCACTCTTCGGAGATCGCGGCTTCGATCGCATCGTCCATGAGCTCGAGACCCTTGAAGACATGTCCGAAAACGCGATCAAATTTGTCGAGATGACGCTCGTCCTTCACCAGTGTGGTGCGCGCGAGGTAATAAAACTCTTCGACTCGTTTTTCGGCGAGGTCAGCTTTCAGCGCTTCGAGCAGCGTCAGATACTCCTTGAGCGTTACAGGAATCTGGGCTGCCTTGAGCTCGTGGAAAAAGTGCGTGAACATGCGCAGAGCATACACATGCGCGAACCAAGTTCAAGTGTATCTGTACGCTGATTATTACTGAAGATTACTTGTAAATACTTTTGATATTTTCAAAGAATTCGATACGGCTCAAATGATTGCATCCAATTAGAAGAAAGAGAAATTCGAGTCCATTGAAAATATCTTTTGCCCCTAGCATAGCGTCGAGTGCGAGAGGTTTGCGTTGGGGGGAGACCAATGCAAGTCACCTCTCGCAGTTGTCCTGCGAAACTGGTTCGGCTGACTTTGGATTGAGCTAACGGCGAATTTTGGTGATTGTTATTAAGTGAAGGCGGCGTATCGTGTCGGTTGCAAGACCAGCCACATCCCCCGAAGGAGTGATAC
>JAUVMS010000002.1 GCA_030600135.1 Hyphomicrobiales bacterium
GTGAGCAATCTTGTTTTACTAAAGTTGAGCGTTTGCTTGGTTGGGCATAATCTCCAAGTTGCAAAGAACGAAGCACTCAACACTTTGTGATTACGCAGTTCGCATCTGACTGCGTGTTTAATTCACAATCCCGGATGGCCATGGCAATAGCGCGAGAGCCATCATTCCTGCCCGGGCGTTAACCTTGTCCCTTGCAATTCCTTCTGATTCAGGTTTCGAAATTGCACGCCATCTACGTTCATTTGTACAAACAACAAGGAGAAATGTATCTCCAACCAGAAGGCGAGGATCAAGACCATGATGGCACGGACACCAATCATAGCGGCTGCGACAATCGTGCTTTCAACTGCCATGTTCGCCGGGACTAGTCTGGCAGGCGGTTACTCCGGCTCGCCCTTGACCGGCCACCTGCAGGCACCGGCGGCCGCGGCGATCCATTGCTCCAAACCTCTCAGAGATCTCGATAAGTGCCCACGCTCAGACACCTACTGGGGATTTGGAAATTCGCCGGCCAATCTCGCCCGCTCTCATCAAATCCGTGGGAAATTGAAACGCCACCGGGTGAAAATGCGAAAGCTGAACCGACAGCGAACGAAAGCGCGAAAGCTGAAACGTCACTATTGAGCGCTGGCAAACGGCATGGCGACGCCCCTTCAAAGATGGCCGCCGGCAGTTCTTTGGTGGTGTCCATTCATTGAGCGACCGGCGCAGCGCCCCGAAACCACGAGCCCACCACACCATCTGTGGACAAGTCTGCCTTGATTATTTCGGCCGAATATTGTTCCGCTCAAGGAATTGGACGCCACCGCCACTACTCGATTCGATAGAACGGGATGCTCACACGCCCGCCGAGTGTATAGCTCACCATGCTTTCGTCATCCAGCGACGTGCCAATGGTTTTGCCCTTAAGTCCAAAGGGAACGCCACCAGCTTCGTCGTTGTCATTGTATTTGACGAACGGAACATGGGAGTCGTACTCCGCCTGCGCGAAAACGCCCAGGGTCGCCCAACCAACGTCCTTTTCCAATCCGACATTGACGCCAGCAATCAATGCCGAACTCTCGTCATTGATTTCGAGCTTGGACCTTTCGATGATGAAGGCGCTGCCACCAATTGGAACGAAGGCCTCATACGTCGCGTTGTAGTTGGTGCGGGCATAATAAACACCTGCATGAGCATCGAGCGTAAGCGATAGTCCGGCTGCAAATTCATGAGTGTGCTCAAGGCCGATGTAGCCACCCCAGTAGTAGGTGTCCAACGCCTCATCGTAGTCCACCGGATCTGGCACCGAGACATCGATCGCAAACAAATCGACATCCTGCTGCAACGCGCGCATGGCTATTCCGAGTTTGATCGGCAGCTCACGGAAACTGGGAATGCTATCTTTCAGGCTACCGCCTAGCCCGTGTTGACCCAAGCGTGCCTCGATGCCTACGCCCCAGTAGTCAACATTGCGCTTCGTGCGAACTTCGAACTGTCCGAACGGACCGGTATTATTCTCATACTCTTCGTCAAAGTCGACAATGTTGGTGAAAGCACAATCCTCGTCGACGGTAAAGCTGCAAGAAGATTTGTCCTCTCCATCATAGTGGCTGTAAAAGCTCGTCAAGCTAAAGTTTGTCTGCAAGCCATTGCTGAATGTATGGCTGGCAAAATCGTTTAATTTTGCATCGACACGATAGCCGTCCACATCACCCTTGTGGTCGACGATGCGTCCAATCACCTCGTCGAAGAACCCGCCACCCACGCGGCTCATCATCCGAATCTTGGGCAGATCGAGATGCGAATAACCGAGCGACACCGCAAGCCCGCCCCTGCGATGTATCGCAACCCCTGCAACATCGTCGATGACGACGTCGTCCTTGAGTGATCCGTGCTCGACCGCCACGGGATCCGGCACCCCGAGCCGCACGCGCGCGCCTGCTCCGAAACGATAGCGCTCACTATCACTCTCCAAAGCGTCTTCGCTCACACGCTCGGCCAAAACACCGGCATAGAGCTGCACAGCCCGGCTTACGTCATAGGAATATTCCGCCGCGACGCTGCGCTCGTGGAACGTAAATAGGTCGCCAATTTCGCGAATGCGCTCGTCTTGCAATTGAACCTTAAGTAGGCTTCTGCTCGATGGCTTATAATGCATTGCGAGCGCAAACCGCGTAATGTCTGCCACTCGGCTAAACGCAGAGCCGGGTTCTCCGATCTTGCGATCGACTTCCGCCGAGATTGAAAAATTCGGCCGCGGGGCCCAAATCAGACTACCGTCGAAGTAGCTGGTTTCATAGCTCGAGATCTTCGGGTCTTCGAGATCACGGTGGTTGAAGCGATAACCGATGTCGGCCCTCAACCACGGAGAGAAAGTGAGGCGGGTGCCGACCACGGCGTAATACTCTTCCGCGTCGCGGTCGACGACGGATTCGTCAAACTGGTCGAAGTAATCCGCATCGGCAATACCAACCTCGCCGTAAACACCAATTCTGCGATTGCGACCATAGAGGGCGCCGAGCGTCAACTCTCGACGCATCGCGTTCAGTCGCTTGTTGCGCAGGAACGGAACGATCGAAGGTTTGACGGTCTTGGCTATGTCGACCTCAGTGAGGTATTTCACCTCAATTGCGCGAGCCTTGACGAAGCTTTGCAGTTCCTCGGTGACGTAGTCCACCTGAGCGTAGCCCGCCTTACTCTGGTCTTCGGTGAGTTCCAGTGCGTCACGTTGATAGCTCGCTCCTCCTGAGACGAACAGTCCGGGATGTACCTGATAAATCGTATCGAATGAGGCGCCGAAGTCCCAGCGGCCATCACGCTGGAGATCCGGGTAATTGACATAACTTCCACGCACCGTTGCCTTGGTTGCGCTGTTGGAGCCCGAGACACCGATGGCGAGCCCGCCGTCAACCAAACCGTAGGACGACTCCACGCCATTGAACAACTGATCGGGGTTGGTATCGTGCCCCCCCTCGATCGCAATCGTCGGGCTCACGATGATGCCGTCGCCGACCTCGTAGCCAAGCCCTTCAAGGCCGGTACTGATTTTGCGCCCTCGAAACTTCGAACTCTTATCGGCAAATGTACTCCGGTTCTCTCTGACGCGCGTTTGCGCCCATGCATCGCTGCCACCAAAGACCAAGTCGGCACCGAAGCTCCCTAGCGAACCAACAATGGCCACGCCAACGACGGCAAGCGTTCGCCATGCATATCTTCGAACCGTCATAATACTCCTGCCTGTGCTGAGTGAACCAACCTTCCGCACGCAGGACAAAACGCGGATTAAAATTTATACGGAACAAAAGAAATTGCCCATCAAATTAATATGTATACTGATTGTCATCTCGAAATACTCGATGGACCTCTCCATTAAAGGGGGACGTCGTGAATAGTTATTCTGTGATAAGATTAATTTTGCTTAACTAGTTGCTCTGACTGCGTCCGGATGCGAGCCAACTCTGACAGCTTCGCTAGCACATCATTTGGCGCTGCGGGCGGGCCAAACAGTGCCGCCAGGGGCACCATTTGCCGCGCTCGCAGCTCATCAGATCCGCCAGGCATCGTTGCTCAATAGAGGACGCTTCCCACCGACCTCAAGATCAGCTCCCGGCGTAGACCGCCCTTTCGAAGTCGACCAGCAATTCAATCGCTTTGTGGTCGGCGAACGGCATGAGTTGCATCAAGATCGCCCCTGCGATCCCGTTGCTCGGATCGAACCAGAAATAAGTGTTCAAGGCGCCGGCCCAGCATAGGCTTCCCGCGGCACGCCCTTCGGGCACTTGCTCCATGTTGATCATGAAGCCAAGGCCGTGCTTTTTGGCCATGCCGGGGAAGAACTCGGCATCGTTTGAGACAGCCGGTGCAACAGAGATGAGATTGCCGATCTCGAGTTCGCCGATGTGGTTTTGGCACATGAGGTCGACCGTTTCCGGCCGCAACACCTGTGCGCCATTGTGCGTCCCGCGCTTGAGCAACATCACCAGGAATTGCGTATAGTCACTGGCGGTCGAGTAAAGTCCGTGCCCCGCGCCATAAAACTCTGGATGCGATGGCGGATCGAGTTCAGTGACGTCGAGTTCGTCGTTTGGCCCACGACGATGCACCGTCACCAAGCGATCGCGCATTGCGTCTTCGCACTCGAAGGCGGTGTCAGTCATCCCGAGCGGCGCAAATATTTCATCTCGGTAATACCTGTCAAGGCGTTTGCCGCTGACCTCCTCGACCACACGGCCAAGCCAGTCGGTGCTGATCCCATAGTCCCACTTCGTGCCCGGATCGAAGGTCAAGGGATAGAAAAGGCCCTGCTTCAGGCCGGAAAGCACACCCGGGTTGCCGGTAACCTCGAGGTATTTAGCGGTATCCGCATTCCAAAATTCGTAACATAGGCCCGAGGTGTGCGTCGCGAGTTGGCGCACCGTCGCCTTTGTCTTCGGCGCCCGCATTCGCGGTTTGTCACCGTCGAACCCCTCCAAAACCTGAAGCTCGCCGAATTCCGGCAATATGCTGTCGACCGGCGCATCAAGGTCCAGCAGACCCCGCTCGACCAACTGCATCGCGGCCGTTGTCCCGACGGCCTTGGTCATGGAGAAGATGCGAAAAACCGTGTCGACAGTCATGTCCTGATCGCCAGCGATGCTCCGCTTGCCGAAGGCGCCCGAGTAAAACGAACCGTCTTTGGTTGCTGCCATTGCAACGACGCCGGGAACCTCACCGCGATCGACTGCAGCCTCGAGCACGTCGTCAATGTCGGACATTTCACACCTCCAAGCCCAGCAAATTGATGTTCTGGCAGGATCTTCGCGCACAGAATTCACGCGGCGACCGGATCTCCTGCGATCAATCCGCCATGAAAACCTAACTCTATACAAACCCTCGCGTGCTTGGCACCATTGTGGCGAATATTCGCCCCACTCAATGGGCACCAGCAATTTGCACGGGAGGAACTGGCCATGCTGCAGGCGATGATGATGAACCGGCCGCTTCTGGTATCGAGCATAATCGACTACGCAGCGGAAATTCATCCCCATGCCCGTATCGTTTCCGCCACCGTGGAAGGCGACATCCACCGCACCACGTATCCCGAGGCTGCCAAGCGCATCGCTCAGCTAGCCCACGCGTTACGCGGACTGGGTGTCGAACCGGGCGACCGCATCGCGACAATGGCATGGAACGGCTACCGTCATTTCGAACTTTACTACGCAATCTCCGGCATAGGCGCGGTTTGCCACACCATAAACCCGCGCCTGTCGGCCGAGCAGATGGTCTACATCACCAATCACGCCGACGACAAATTCCTGTTTTTCGACACCACGTTCACGCCCATACTCGAGGGACTGCGCACCCAGATGCCACCCAGCCTGCGGTTTGTCGCCATGACCGACCGCCAGCATCTGCCTGACTGTGAAATTCCCGACCTGCTTTGCTACGAGGAGCTGCTGTCCGACCGACCCGAGACCATCGACTGGCCGGAATTTCCAGAGGATACGGCTTGCTCGCTCTGCTACACGTCAGGCACCACGGGTGAGCCCAAAGGCGCACTCTTTTCGCACCGCTCAACAATCCTGCACGCACTATTTTCCGTGCTGGCAAAGCACGATGCGCTGCGCCAGGACCGCACGATCTTGCCCGTTGTGCCACTCTTTCATGTCAATGCCTGGGGCCTGCCCTATTCAGCACCGATGACCGGTACATCTCTGATCTTCCCTGGCGCAAACCTGGACGGCGAAAGCCTTTTCGAGCTGCTCGAGGCAGAGCGCGTGTTTTCCACATGGGGCGTTCCGACCATATGGCTCGGGCTCCTTGCCGAGATGAAAAAGCGAGGTCGTGCGCCTGATGGGCTTGCCGAAGTTGGCGTCGGTGGCTCGGCGGCACCGCGTCCCATGATCGAAGCATTCGAGAAGGACTACGCCATCAACGTCGTCCACGGTTGGGGTATGACCGAAATGAGCCCGGTCGGCACCCTCGGCCTCTTGTCACCAAAGATGAAAGAGCGGCCGATCGACGAACAGATCGAGCTAAAAACCAAGCACGGTCGACGGTTGTTCGGCGTCGAGATGAAAATCGTCGACGATGATGGAGAACCGCTGCCACACGACGGCGTTGCGGCAGGCGAGCTTTTTGTCCGCGGCAACACAGTCGTCAGCGGCTATTACAACAACGAAAAGGCGACGGCCGACGCAATCGACGATCAAGGCTGGTTTGGCACCGGCGACGTCGCCAGCATTCGCTCCGACGGCATTCTCGTCATCACCGACCGGGCCAAGGATCTCATCAAATCCGGTGGCGAGTGGATCAGCTCGATCGATCTCGAGAATCTCGCCATGAACCATCCCGGCGTGGCCAATTGCGCGGTGATTGCCATACCTCATCCGAAGTGGGACGAGCGCCCGCTTCTGGTGATTGTCAAGGCGAAAGGCCAGGAGCCAACAAAACGCGAGATCCTGGAAAACATGGCGACCAAGCTAGCCAAATGGCAAGTGCCGGATGACGTCGCCTTCGTCGACGATCTCCCGCTGACGGCGACGGGCAAGGTGTCCAAGCGGACGCTGCGTCAAAAATTTTCCGACTACAAGCTGCCGGACGCGGCTGTAGGTTAGCTCGTCACACGGGTCACGCTGAGACCCACAAAGGCAGAGCCTTTTCGTGACAAAGTAGTGGCAAGACGTGACACAATGCTGCGCATGCGAACAAATGCGCTCCTCGAGCCACCCCACCGCCTTGTCAATATGGCCACGAGGCGATATTCGCATGGCACGCGACGACGCCGACGCGCCCGGCGGTCGAGCATGTTCGCTGGAACGGCTGGGCAACCAGGACGGATTGAGCAGAGTTTGGGGTAAGCGTATGAGCGGTGAGCTGAGCGCCGAGGACTTTCGCGCCGACATCAAAAATTGGCTCGAAGCCAACTGCCCACCTGCGATGCGCGGTCCCATGCGGGATGAAGCCGACATATGCTGGGGCGGTCGCAACTGGGTCTACCAGTCGCACGAACAACGCCTCTGGCTCGAACGCATGGCCGCCAAAGGCTGGACTGCCCCGACGTGGCCTGGAGCCTATGGCGGTGGCGGCCTGGACCGAACCGAAGAAAAGGTTCTTCGCGAGGAACTCGACGCCATCGCGGCGCGCTCACCGCTGGAGAGCTTCGGGCTTTGGATGCTGGGTCCCGCTCTTTTGCAGTTCGGCAATGAGGCGCAAAAGCAGGAGCATTTGCCGAAAATCGTGCGCGGCGAGATTCGCTGGTGTCAGGGTTATTCCGAGCCCAACGCTGGCTCAGACCTCGCCAACGTCCAGACCCATGCCGAGGACAAAGGCGATCACTACCTGGTCAACGGCCAGAAAGTTTGGACCTCCTACGCCGATAAGGCCGATTGGATTTTCTGCCTCGTGCGCACCGATCGCGAGGCGCCGAAACACAGGGGCATTTCGTTCATTCTGATCGACATGACCACACCCGGCGTGAGCACCCGCCCAATCAAGCTCATTTCCGGCAAGTCGCCATTTTGCGAAACCTTCTTCGACGATGTGAAAGTGCCGAAAGCAAATCTTGTTGGCGAACTCAATCGCGGCTGGGATATCGCGAAATATCTGCTCACCCACGAGCGCGAGATGATCGGCGGCGGCGCCCGTGGCCTTCTCGGCGTGCGAGCGCTCGGCGAAGTTCTCGCCAATTACGCCAGCGATGAGGATGGCCAAATCGTTGACCCGATGCTGCGCACTGACGCCAAACGGGCCGAGATCGATACCTGGGCCTTCATGCTAACCTTGGAACGGTTCAAGGACCAGGCCAAGGCCGGTCGCGGCGTTGGCGATGCCTCGGCCATGCTCAAATATTACGGCACCGAGCTCAACAAGCGGCGTTACGAGCTGATGATGACGGCCGCCGGCACCGACGGGCTCGAATGGGAGGGTGAGCGCAGCAACGATGGCGCGCTCGCACGCGAGTGGCTCCGCACCAAGGCGAACTCCATTGAGGGCGGCACCTCCGAAGTCATGCTCGGTATTATTGCCAAGCGTATTCTCGAGCTTCCCGGGGGTTAAGAAATGAACCTGATTCCAACCGAAGAAGAGGCACTTTTGCAGCAGTCCGCGCGAAAGTTTCTCGACGACAAGGCCTCGGTGAAAGCCTTTCGCAAACTGCGTGACGAGGCGTCGACGAACGGATTTGATCGCGGGCTCTGGCGTGAGATGTCGGAAATGGGATGGGCGGGGGTGCTTGTTGCCGAAGACAGCGGCGGCGTGGGCCTCGGCCACCGGGCAGCTGGCGTGCTCGCCGAAGAGATGGGCAAGACACTGGTAGCGTCACCTTTTCTCTCCTCCGCCGTCATGGCGGCAACCGCCCTCGGCACCGCCGCTTCGAGCGAAAGTGCCGCCCTTCTGCCTGGCATTTCGGCGGGCGAAATCGTGGTTGCGCTTGCCGTTGACGAGGGCCACAAGCATGACCCGGCCAAGACCACATTGCATGCCAAGCCACATGGCAATGGTTTTCGCCTCAACGGAGAAAAATCGTTTGTCGTCGACGGCCATGTCGCCGATCAATTAATCGTCGCTGCGCGAACCTCTGCCCCGCCAACCGGGTTGACACTCTTTCTCGTCGACCCGAAGAAAAAGGGTGTCGAGATTGAGCGAACGGCAACGGTCGACGGCCGAAACGCTGCCCGCGTCCGCTTCGATAACGTCGAGGCGAATGGTGACGACATCGTGGGTGACATAGATGGCGGTTGGTCGATCCTGGAACGCGCGCTCAATGCTGGCCGAGCAGCCCTCTCCGCGGAGCTGACCGGCGTCGCCGCTGGAGCCTTCGGCATCACCAACCAGTATCTCAAGGACCGCACGCAATTCGGCCGCCCCATCGGCGCCTTTCAAGCATTGCAACACCGCGCCGCTCACCTCTATTGCGAGATTGAGGTCACTGCTTCGGCGGTCGCCAATGCCGGCCGCGAGCTCGACCGCGATCCAGGCGCAGCGGCGGGTGCCGTGAGCCTGGCAAAGGCCCGCGCCATTGAAACCGCACGGTTGGCCGTTTCGGAAGGTGTGCAAATGCACGGCGGAGTTGGTATGACCGATGAATTCGATATCGGTCTCTACATGAAACGCGCCCGCGTTGGCACCGAATGGCTGGGCGACTACGCCTTTCATGCCGAGCGCATCGCCGAGTTGCGCGGCTTTTGACGAAAAGGACCGTACGTGAGCTACCTCGATGACCTGTTCGGACTGACTGGTAAAACCGCATTGGTAACCGGCGGCGCCACCGGTATCGGCCGCATGATCTCCGAAGCCCTGGTCGAGGCAGGCGCCCGTGTGCTTATCGCCTCGCGCAAAAGCCAAGCATGCGCTGGCGTCGCCGATGAACTCAATGCCCTCGACGCACCGGGCTCGGCGGAAGGCTTTGCCGGTGACGTCGGGTCGGAGGAAGGCGTCGCGGCGCTAGCGGCGGAGGTTGGCAAGCGCACCGACCGGCTCCACATCCTCGTCAACAATGCCGGCAAGACCTGGGGGGCTCCCTATGAAGAATTCCCATTTTCCGCCTGGGACACAGTCATGTCGGTCAACTGCGCGGGGCTGTTCAGCCTCACGCGTGAACTGACGCCGCTTTTGGCCGCGGCGGCAAGCCATGCGGACCCTGCGCGCGTCATCAACCTCGGTTCGGTAATGGGAGAGATAGCGGTCGGCGACGGTGCCTATTCCTATGCCGCATCGAAGGCGAGCGTCCATCATCTGACGCGGATCCTCGCCAAGGAACTCGCGGAAAAGCACATCACCGTCAATGCCCTTGCCCCGGGCCCATTCTTGAGTCGCATGACCAGCTACGCACTTGAAGAGCCAGCAAGGCGCGCCAAAGCGGCGACCGATGTGCCATTGCGTCGGGTCGGCGAGCCGTCCGACATCGCGGGCTGCGTACTGTTTCTGAGTGGAAAAGGTGGCGCCTACACCACCGGCGGCATCATTCCGGTAAGCGGCGGCATCAATGTTGCTTTTGCCCACGAACTTTTCGGAGGAGTTGATTCATGAGCGAGCTGCAACCCATTGCGATTTCAGAATTGAAGTCGCTGATCGGAAAAGAAGTGGGGACATCGCGTTGGTTTGAGATCAGCCAAGCCAAAATCGATGCCTTCGCCGACGTCACCGAGGACTGGCAGTTCATCCATGTCGACCCGGCCAGAACCAAGGCCGAAACCCCATTCGACAGCACCATCGCCCATGGCTTTTTGACGGTCTCGATGCTCTCGGCAATGGTTTACGACGCAATCCCTCGCATCGAAGGGACCGCGATGGGCGTAAACTATGGCTTCGACAAGTTGCGTTTTCTCTCCCCCGTGCATTCAGGGTCCCGCATTAGAGCCGTTTTCACCCTTATCGACGTTGATGAACGCAAGGCTGGCGAGTTGACATTCAAGTATCAGGTCACGGTGGAAATCGAAGGTTCAAGCCGACCCGCGCTCGCCGCCGAGTGGCTCTCACGGCAATACCTCGGAGTGGCCGCATGAGCCAAATTCGCTTCGACGACCGGGTGGCCATCGTTACCGGTGCAGGCGCCGGGCTTGGCCGATCCCACGCCCTCGGGCTCGCCAGTAGAGGAGCAAAACTCGTCATCAACGATGTCGGCACATCACTCGATGGCGCTGCCGAAAGCACGGACGCGGCCCAGGCTGTGGTGGAGGAAATCACGGCATCCGGCGGCGACGCCATGGCCCACGGCGCTGATGTGACCAATGTCGATCAAGTCCAGGACATGGTTGCACAGACAATGGAGCGTTGGGGCCGCGTCGACATCCTGATCAACAATGCTGGCATCCTGCGCGACAAAAGCTTTGCCAAAATGGCGCTCGGCGACTTCCGCAAAGTCATCGACGTGCATCTCATGGGTTCCGTCAACTGCACTCTGGCGGTGTGGAACATTATGCGCGAGCAGGGTTATGGACGCGTTGTATTCACCACCTCCTCATCCGGCCTCTATGGCAATTTCGGACAATCGAACTACGCCGCCGCCAAAGCGGCCATGATGGGTTTGATGAACGTGCTGCACCTGGAGGGGGCCAAGGCCGACATTCGTGTCAACACACTCGCACCCACGGCGGCGACCCGCATGACGGAGGAATTGCTGCCGCCAGAGATGCTCGCCATCATGGGGCCGGAAACGATCACGCCGGGAGTGCTCTATCTCGTTTCGCAAGATGCACCTTCACGCTGCATTCTTGCCGCCGGGGCCGGCTGTTTCGCCAGAACCATAGTCTATGAGACGCCTGGAATTTGTATCGCTGACGATCAGCTAACGCCCGAGACTGTTGCGGCGCGTTTTGGCGAAATTTCCGCCCCCCAAGGTCAAGAGGCACTCACACAAGCACTCGAGCAAACTGTCAGATTCGTAAAGCGCGCCGCGGCTGAACGCGGCATCACGCTCCCCGAATCTTAGAACGAGATCAGGATGATTTAGGAGGAGTAATTTTCCATGGCACGAGAGGCCGTCATCGTTTCGACAGCACGCACGCCAATTGGCAAGGCTTACCGGGGTGCCTTCAACAATACGTCGGCGCAAGAACTGGGAGGTCACGCCATAAGGCACGCGGTCGCGCGGGCCGGCGTCGAGCCCGGCGAAGTCGACGACGTCGTCATTGGCGCCGCCCTGCAACAAGGGTCAAGCGGCTACAACACGGGCCGGCAGGCCGCGGTGCGGGCGGGGTTGCCAACATCCGTCGCGGCAATGACTGTCGATCGGCAATGCTCGTCCGGCATGATGGCCATCGCAATTGCCGCCAGGCAGGTCATCGACGATGGCATGCAAGTGACCGTCGGCGGGGGATTGGAATCCATCAGCCTGGTTCAAAACGAGCACATGAACCGTTACCGAAGTCAGGATCCCTGGCTCGACGAGCATCGCCCCGATATTTACATGTCGATGCTCGAAACTGCGGAAACCGTGGCAGCGCGCTATGACATTTCGCGTCAAGCCCAGGACGAGTTCGCGCTGCAATCGCAGCAGCGCACGGCAGCCGCCCAGGAAGCCGGCAGGTTCGACGACGAGATCGTCCCGCTTCCCTCCGTCATGAAGGTGATGGATAAGGAGACCAAGGAAATCTCCGACGTCGCCGTGACACTGGAAAAGGACGAGGGCAATCGCCCGACCACGACCCTCGACGGCCTGGCAAGCCTCCAACTCGTATTCAAGGACGGCATAACCATTATGGAGGGGGGCTACATTACCGCCGGCAATGCCTCCCAGCTTTCCGATGGCGCCTCCGCCTGCGTCATCATGGAAGCCAAGCAGGCTTCGTCGCGCGGTCTCGAGCCGCTGGGCATTTATCGTGGTCTTGCCGTCGCCGGTTGCGACCCCGACGAGATGGGCATTGGCCCGGTCTTCGCGGTACCCAAGTTGCTCGAGCAGCACGGCCTCACGATTGATGACATCGGTCTTTGGGAGTTGAACGAGGCATTTGCTGTCCAAGTGCTCTACTGCCGTGACCGTCTCGCCATACCCAATGACAAATTGAACGTTGACGGAGGCGCCATTTCTGTCGGCCATCCCTACGGCATGTCCGGCGCGCGATTGGTCGGTCATGCCTTGATAGAAGGAAAGCGGCGGGGAGCGAGATATGTCGTCTGCACCATGTGCGTCGGCGGTGGCATGGGGGCCGCGGGGCTTTTCGAAGTCGCTTAGGCGCGCTCGCACAGAGAACAACATTCATTTGGGAGAAGAAAATGAATCTCGGCATGTCTGAACGGGTCAAAGGCCTCGTCGACAAGGTGCGCGCCATGATCGAGAGCGAAATCGCCCCACTCGACGAGGAGTACCATGCCGAGGTCGGGCGAGCGCCAGACGGCAATCGATTCGCTCTTACCGATCGCCAGTTGGAGATCCTGAGCGGCTTGAAAGCAAAGGCCAAACAACGAGGGCTTTGGAACTTTTGGCTTACCGATAGCGAGCGCGGCCATGGTCTGACCACGGTCGAATATGCCTACCTCGCCGAAGAGATGGGCAAATGCAGGATCGCCGCCGAGGTCTTCAATTGTTCAGCCCCCGACACCGGCAACATGGAGGTGCTGGAGCGATATGGGTCCGATCTCCACAAGGAGCGCTGGCTGAAGCCGCTCCTCGACGGAGAGATCCGCTCGGCCTATTTGATGACGGAACCGGGCGTCGCCTCGTCCGATGCCACCAACATCTCACTGGAAGCCAAGAAGGACGGCGATGATTGGATCTTGAACGGAGAAAAATGGTGGGCATCCGGGGCAGGCGATCCGCGCTGCAAGGTCTACATTGTTATGACCAAAACGAACCCCGAGGCCGACCGTCACGCCCAGCACAGCCAATTCGTCGTCGCCGCCGACACGCCCGGCATTGAGGTTCTGCGTGCCATGGAGGTCTACGGCCACGATGACGCACCACACGGCCATATGCACCTTCGCTTCGACAACGTGCGCGTGCCAGGCGAGGATTTGATCCTCGGTGAGGGGCGCGGCTTCGAAGTGAGCCAAGGTCGCCTCGGGCCCGGTCGCATTCACCACTGCATGCGCGCCATCGGTCACGCCGAAAAAGCCTTGGAGTCGATGTGCCGCCGCGCTGTGTCGCGCACCGCGTTTGGCGAACGGCTGGCCAAGCTCGGCGCCAACTACGACATCATCGCCGAGTGTCGCATGGAGATCGAGCAGGCCCGCCTGCTCTGCCTCAAGGCCGCCTACATGATGGACACCGAAGGGGTCCGCGCGGCCCAGCCATGGATCAGCCAGATCAAGGTCGTGGCCCCGCGAATGGCGCTCAAGGTGGTGGACGAAGCCGTTCAAATGCATGGCGCCATGGGCATCAGCCAGGACACACCGCTGGCCGAAATGTGGACCCATTTGCGCACGCTCAGGCTCGCCGATGGCCCGGACGCCGTGCACCGGCGCCAGGTGGCGCGCATGGAATTGCGCCGCTACGTCAACGAGAAAATTTAGCGAAAGCCCGGTCGCCATGCCGGATCTCACACTCGTCAGACACGCCCAGGCCTCGTTCGGGGCTGCCAACTACGACAGCCTGACCGAGCTGGGCTGGCAACAAGCACGTTGGCTCGCAGAGGCTTTTCGCTCGCACGGCCTGACGTTCGATCGTTTGGTAACGGGCACTTTGGTGCGCCACCGAGAAACCGCGGTCGCGCTCACCGAGGTGCTCAACTTAGATCGTGAGACGGAGATATTGCCAGGTCTTGATGAGTTTGATTTCACCGGCATTCTGGCAGCCTTCGCGCGGGACCGGGAAATGCCCAAGGAACTGCACAGCGACCGGCGCACCCACTTCCGCGTGCTGCGCGACGCACTGATGGCATGGCAACGCGACGAATTGGTCGATCCACCGGAGACTTGGCGGGCGTTTGAAGCTCGTGTCGGCGATGCGCTTTGCCGGCTCTGCGATCCGGAACTCGGTTCGAACGTGCTCGCCATCAGCTCTGGCGGTCCCATATCGCAAAAGGTTCGCTCGGTTCTCGAGGCACCGCCTCAGACGATGATCCGGCTCAACCTGCAGATGAAGAACACCGGTGTGACCAAGATCGTTTTCACCGGGCAATCACGCTATCTGAACATGTTCAATGCCGTACCACACCTGGACACGGTAGACCGCGCGAAAGCACTGACTTATAGCTGAACGGACCAAAGGAACGAAAAGGAGCAACGCCCGATGACACATGCGGCCGCGCAACTGGATCTGGAGGTGGTCGAGGCTTATTTGGCCGAAAATCTTCCAGATTTTCGAGGACCGTTGACAGCGGAAAAATTCGAAACCGGACAGTCGAACCCGACCTTCAAGCTGACCGGCCCGTCGGACACCTACGTCCTAAGGCGCAAACCACCGGGCGAACTCCTGAAGTCCGCCCACGCGGTGGACCGTGAATTTCGGGTCCAGGGTGCGCTCGCGGGCACCGATGTACCGGTTGCGAAGATGCATTTGCTCTGCGAGGACGAAAACCTCATAGGTTCGATGTTCTACATCATGGAATTCAAGCCGGGGCGCAACTTCATGGACGTGCGCCTTCACGATCTCTCGGATGATGAACGAGGAGCGATTTTCGATGAGATGAATCGGGTGCTCGCCGCGCTTCACTCCGTCGGCATCGAGGCGGTTGGCCTTTCGGATTATGGCCGGCCCGGCAACTATTTCGCCCGCCAAGTCGGGCGCTGGTCGAAGCAGTACCGCGCCTCTGAGACCGAATCCATTTCCGATATGGATACGCTTATCGACTGGCTCGAAACCAACATGCTGGACGACGACGGTCGGGTAAGTCTGGTGCATGGTGACTATCGGATCGACAACATGATCTTTGCAAGCGAGGCGCCGAGGATCGAGGCGCTGCTCGATTGGGAACTGTCGACATTGGGCCATCCCTTTTCCGACCTCGCCTACCAGTGCATGCAATGGAGGATGCCGCCCGGAGAAGACGGCCGCGGCTTGGCCGGCGTCGACCGGCGCGCCATTGGCATCCCGACGGAAGAGGACTATGTCGCGCGTTATTGTGAGCGCACGGGTATCACCGGCATTCCCACCTTCGACTTCTGTCTCGCCTTTAGCTTCTTTCGAATGGCGGCAATCGTTCAGGGAGTAAAAAAGCGTGGCCTGGACGGCAACGCCTCCAATCCCGAACGCGCCCGCAAGTTCGGTCAGTTTGTGCCAATCTATGCACGCCTCGGGCTTGAAGCCGCCTCTGGTCGGACGGGGGGCTGAGATGCGCTTTGCAGATCGCGTTGTTCTCATCACAGGCGCGGCCAGTGGGTTCGGACGACTTGCAGCGGAACGGTTTGCAGGCGAAGGAGCGAAATTGTCGCTCTCCGATATCTCTGAGGATCGATTGGCGGAAACGGCCGACTTGGTGCGCTCGCGAGGCGGAGAAGTCGTAGCGAGCAAGGTCGACGTCAGCCACGAGGCCGATGTTGCCGAGCAGGTCCAACGGACGCTCGAGCACTATGGCCAGCTCGACGTTGCCATCAACAATGCCGGCGTCGGGCAGGCCTTGGCGCGGCTGCCCGACCTGCCGGTCGAAGAGTTTGATCGCGTCATGGCAATCAATGCCCGCGGCGTATTCCTCGGCATGAAGTATCAACTCCCTGCCATGGTCGAGCGCGGCGAGGGCGCCATCTTGAACGTCGCCTCGGCAGCCGGGGTCGTTGGCGCCGGAATGCTCGCCGCCTATGCGGCGTCAAAGCATGCCGTTGTCGGCCTCACCAGGACGGCGGCCGACGAGTTTGCCCGCAAGAACGTGCGCATCAATGCGCTCTGTCCTTCATTTGCGGTGACGCCTCTGTTCAACGACATGGCCGACGAAATCGCCACGGCCAGGCAAGAGAGCCGCAGCGAGGCCTACAGCCGCATCACGCAGCGCATCCCGATGCGTCGCGTCGCCGAGCCGGAAGAGGTGGTGCAGGCGATGCTCTGGATTTGCTCGCCTGAGAACAGTTTTATGACCGGACAAGCGATCTCGATCGATGGCGGGCTCACCGCCGTGTAGCGGCGTCAGTGGTATTGGTTATGTTGTCCGCATGCTGAATGTGCTCTATTCCTTGCGAATTCTGATCAGGAGCAAACGGCGCCGGCAAAGGCGCAATTCCCACACAAATGCTCCGATAATCCAACGACCAATTGCCAAAAAAAGAACGAGCAGTATGGCTCTCCCTCCAACCCTGCAGAATTTGCGTATCCCCGTGGTCGGTGCACCGATGTTCATCGTCTCCAACCCGGATTTGGTGATCGCGCAATGCAAGGCTGGCATCGTCGGAAGTTTCCCCGCCCTGAACGCGCGTGAAAAGGAGGGCGAACCTGTCGAGCTGGACCTCTGGCTGCAGCGCATCACCGAGGAACTCGACCGCCACAACCAGGAAAACCCTGACCACTCCGCCGCGCCTTTCGCCGTCAATCAAATCGTTCACCGCTCGAACGAGCGGCTCCAACGCGACGTCGAAATTTGCGTCAAATGGCAGGTGCCCATTTGGATCACATCACTCGGTGCCCGAGAGGAAATCAATGAAGCGGCACACTCCTATGGCGGCCTCACGCTGCACGACGTGATCAACAACCGCTTTGCCAAGAAAGCGATAGAAAAAGGCGCCGATGGCCTCATAGCCGTTGCCGCCGGGGCCGGCGGGCATGCCGGTACGATCTCGCCGTTCGCCCTCGTTCAAGAAATCCGCCAGTGGTTCGATGGACCGCTCCTGCTTTCGGGCGCACTGGCCAACGGCGGCGCAGTGCTCGCCGCCCAGGCCATGGGCGCGGATCTCGCCTATGTCGGCTCGGCCTTCATCGCCACCAAGGAGGCGAACGCCGTCGATGCCTATAAGCAAATGATCGTCGATTGCCGTGCCGACGATATCGTCTACACCAACTGTTTCACCGGTGTGCACGGAAATTATTTGAAGCCGTCGATTGCCGCGCACGGCATGGACCCGGAAAACTTACCCGAGAGCGATCCAAGCAATATGGACTTTTCCAGCGGCTCCTCCAAGCCGAAGGGCTGGAAGGAGATTTGGGGATCGGGTCAGGGCATCGCCGCCGTGACAAAGATTGTTACGGCCGGCGCACTGATCGATCGACTGGCCAGCGAGTATGCCAGCGCCCGCTCGAAATTGGCACTTGCCTAACGACCAGCGGCGGTAACAGTTAGTAGATCAATTGCAAGGAGGCTGATGCCATGTCCGGCGAGCCCACGGTTCTGTTTGAGGTTGATGGCCGCGTCGGTCGCGTGACATTGAACCGACCAGATGTTTTGAACGCCATCAACGACCAACTACCCCACGACCTGGCTGCGGCAATCCAGCAGGCCAATGACGACGACGCGGTGCACGTCATCGTCCTCGCCGGCAATGGCAAGGCCTTTTGCGCCGGCTATGATTTGACATATTACGCCGAAGCGGCCTCGGGGGATGGAAACAATGTGACCCAGGAGATGCCCTGGGATCCCATGCAGGACTACCGCTTCATGAAACGCAACACCGAGCTTTTCATGGAGGTCTGGCGTTCCTACAAACCCGTGATCTGCAAGGTCCATGGCTACGCGCTCGCCGGCGGCAGCGACATTGCGCTTTGTTCCGACATTGTCGTCATGGCCGAAACCGCGCGCATCGGCTACATGCCGGCCCGCGTCTGGGGCTGCCCGACGACGGCAATGTGGGTCTATCGGCTCGGGCCGGAGCGGGCCAAGCGCATGCTGTTCACCGGAGATAAAATAACCGGCAGCGAAGCCAAGGACATCGGCCTCATCTATGATGCCATGCCCGAGACCGAACTCGACGAAACTGTCGAGGGGTTGGCCGAACGCATCGCCGGCGTACCCAAGAACCAGCTGATGATGCAAAAGCTGATGATCAATCAGGCGCTTGAAAACATGGGGCTCGCCAACACCCAAATGATCGCCACGCTTTTCGACGGCATCACCCGGCATTCCCGCGAAGGCATGAACTTCAAACAGCGGGCCGAAGCGGTCGGCTGGAAGCAGGCCGTAAGGGAGCGCGACCTCGGCACCTATGACTGGACAGCCGACCGCCCCATCAACGCGCCGAAGTAGCCGAACGCACCAACGGTTTGCACCGATCCTTCGGCGTTACCTTGAAGTCCGCGCGTAGCACGCTCACGCGTGCTCGACATCCATTTCCCGCTGCCTTTGTGCCATGAGCTTTTTCTGATAGCGGTTCTGTACCAGGTCGATCGCCACCAGCACGACGATCACGAAGTAGAAGGTCGACTTGGCCATGGGCTCGACGGCATAGCCGAAAAACTTGAGATGCCCCAGATGTCCGCCTTCTGAGAGCAGCATGATGCCGACGATGAACAGGATAAAAAGACCCAGCACCTCGTACATCCGGTTGCGCTTCAAGAACTCGGCCACATGATCGGCGAGCCAGATCATCATCAGGCCGGAACCGATAATAGCGATGGCCATGATAATGAAATTGTCGGTCAGCGCCATGGCGCTCAGAATTGAATCGAATGAAAAGATCAAATTCATGACGACGATCCAGAAGATCGCGCCGGCCACCGTTCGTCGTGGTCCTGCCGCTTCATGCTCGAGGTCGTCGATCGAAAGCATGTGGACGATTTCCTTGAAGGCCGTATAGATGATGAACACACCGCCAACCAGCACAATGGCGGCGTGGATGTTGATCTTCCCCTCGGCGATGCCGGCGAAATCGAGCGTCAAAAACGGCTCCTGAAAATATCGGATCGCCGACATCAAGACGAACAGCAACACGATGCGCAAGACGATTGCCATGCCAATGCCCAGACGCCGCACGCGCGATTGCTGGTCCTCCTCGACGCGCTTCGACTCGATGGAGATGTAGAGCAGGTTGTCAAAACCGAGCACCGCCTGCAGCAAGATGAGCATGCAAAGCGTAAAGAGCGTTTCGAGCGTGAACAGGTCTGCCATGGCGTCCCTTCCGGTCCGGTTATTCGGGCATGTTTGTGAACTGATTGGCCGCGAAACTCAACCGCCCGTCTCACTCGTGGCACCGCTGTCGATTCCTGCCGCTCTTGGCAGTGCGGCCCTCCATCCTGGTGGCTTCATCGTAAGTCAACGGTCGTAGCTTTGGCCGGTCGTCAGGTCGCGTCCATATTTGAAAAGAGTCGCAGTAAATGCACCGGAAGGTCCAACACGTTTCTCCGACCAACAATGACTTGCCCGCATGACTTTCTGATTGCGTGTCACCCGCAACCTGCGCAAATAGGCGAATGGGTCGCCTGCTGGCGCAGCTTTGGGAGTGATGCATGCCGGATCGTCTCGCTGGAAAGGCCGCAATTGTTACAGGCGGAGCATCAGGGTTCGGCGGTGGCATTGTCGATTGCTTTGCGCGCGAAGGCGCAAAGGTTGTCATTGCCGATATCAGCGAGGATGGCGGCAGCGAAAAGGCCACGGCAATCCAAGAACGCGGCGGTGAAGCCATGTTCGTGCGCTGCGACGTCACCGATCCCGATCAGGTTCAGGCCACGGTCGACGCATGTGCCGCAGCCTATGGTGGTGTCGACGTGATGGTCGCCAACGCCGGCCTCGGCCAACGCCCCCAACCACTCTTGGACATGGATGAGGCCGAGTACGATCGCCAGTTCGCGGTCAACGTCAAGGGCGTCTACTACTGCTGCCGCAGCGTGCTTCCAGTGTTTCGCCGCCTCGGTCGTGGCAACATCATTGTCACCGCTTCGGGCATTGCGCTTTTGCCGCGACCCAACCTGGTGGTCTACGGCGCCACGAAGGGGGCGGTCCTCAGTTTCACCAAAGGCCTCGCCATCGAGCTCGCGCCCGAGGGTTTTCGCGTCAACGCGCTTTGTCCTGCAGCCGGCGACACACCCATGCTCACGGAATTCATGGGCGGCACGGCAAGTGAGGAGGCGCGCGAAAAGTTCGTGAGCGGATTGCCGCTCGGACGCCTCATCTCGCCGAGGGACATGGGCGAGGCGGCGGTCTTCCTTGCCTCCGATGACGAAGCTGGGACGATCACCGGCTGCGCGCTTCCGGTCGACAGCGGCCGCTGTATCTAGCAAGAATGCACGATGCCAAAACCAGCAAAAACCGGGAGCCGGCAGGCAAAAGAACGCCCCACCAAAGGCAGTGCCCGGGCCGGTGGCCGCGCGGCCCGGCGAGAGGCACGCCTGAGGCCAGGCGACGATGCCCCTAACGCAGCCCCTCCCGGCCAAGTCGGTGGCCAATACCGGCCTTTGACGGATGCGGGATGCGCCAAAATCCACGACGCCGCATTGACGTTGCTCGATACCATCGGCATCGGCGAGGTGCCGCCGATCGTGTTCGAATTGGCCAAGGCACGAGGTTGCCACCGCGATCGACATGGCCGCCTAACGTTTCCCCGTGCATTCGTTGAAGATGTGATCGACGGCGCGGCAAAGTCTTTCGTGTTGCATGGACAGGTCGCCGCTCATGATTTCGAGATCAAGAGCAAGCAGGTGCGCTACGGCACTGGTGGTGCGGCTGTGCAAACCCTCGACCTCGACAAGGGGCGCTACCGCTCATCAACGCTGAACGATCTCTATGATTTCGCCCGTCTCGTCGATCGCCTGGATAACATCGTTTGGTTCACCCGCTGCTGCGTGGCAACCGACGTCGAGGATATCCTCGACTTCGATATCAATACCGCCTATGCCATCGCCGCTGGCACCACCAAGCATGTCGGCACGAGCTTCACACTCGGCGAGCATGTCGCCCCGATCGTCGAAATGTTTGACGCTATATTGGGTGGTGACGGCGCATTCGCCAAACGCCCCTTCTGCAAGGTCCACATCTCGCCGGTTGTCTCGCCCATGCGCTATGGCGAGGATGCCGTCAGTGTGGCCGAGGCGGCGGTGCGCCACAACATGCCGGTCAATTCGATCATCGCTGCACAATCCGGCGCCACGGCGCCAGCGCCGCTCGCAGGCATGCTCGCCCAGACCGTCGCCGAGACCTTGGCTGGCCTTATCATGGTGAACCTCATCAAGCCCGGTCATCCGACGATATTTTCAAATTGGCCGTTCGTGATCGACCTCAGAACCGGCGCATTTTCAGGTGGCGGAGGCGAGATAGCGGTCCTCAATGCGGCCGCTGCGCAAATGGGCAACTACTATGACTTGCCGAGCGGTGTCGCCGCTTCCATGGCGGATTCCAAGCTGGCCGATGCCCAGGCCGGCTTTGAGAAAGGCATCACGGCGCTCGCCACCGGCCTCGCCGGCGCCAACATGGTCTATGAGTCGGCTGGCATGATGGGCGCGTTGTTGGGCGCATCGTTCGAATCGTTCGTCATCGACAACGAAATGCTGAGTTCGGTCCAGCGGGTCATTCGCGGCATCGAGGTGGACGACGACATGCTCGGCCTCGATGCCATCGAGGCCGCGATCAGGGGGCCTGGGCACTTTCTGGGATCCGAGCAGACCCTTGCCGCCATGCAACGCGACTATGTCTACCCGAAACTGAGCGATCGTGAATCGCCCACGACCTGGCAAGAGCAAGGTGCGCGCGACATGCGCGAACGCGCACGCGACACCGCTCGCGAAATATTGGCCGAGCACTTTCCAGACCATCTGAGCGAGGCGGTTGACAAAAAGATCCGCTCTCGTTTTAACATCTTGCTTCCACGCCACCGAATGCGTCGTAACTGATCTCCAGCGCACGTTCCCGCTTGGATCCTGCGTGTGCCGGCAAAGCTCATTTGGCAATTGATCCAAGCAATCCGTGTGCCAAAGGAGGTTTTTTCGGTTAGGCTTGAGGCTCCACGCCATCAACGATCCTTTGCAGATGTACCGCGCGTTTTCGACTTGGCCCCTGTTCTTTGCCGCCATTCTCACCGCCTGGGTGGGCTTGTTCGCCATGGCGTTGGACATGGCGGCGTCGGGCGCGGCGGCGGAGCTCGGGCCAGGCATGGGCTGGACCAATTGGCTGGCCTTGACGCTGGCTGGCCAGTATCGGGCGCTGTGCTTGACGCTATCGGCGGCTGACCCGTCACGCACCGGCTTGGCCATCATCTTCGCCATGTGGGCGCTGATGTCGATCGCCATGATGGCGCCGACCGCCGTCCCGTTGCTGAAGACCTACCGCGACTTCACCTTGGCCAACGCCAAGCAGGCGCCAACGCAGGGGTTTTGGACCATGCTGGCGGGTTACCTGTTGGTCTGGATAGCCTTCGCGGCGGTCGCGACCGTCGGGCAAGACACATTGGTGCACGCCGCTCTGCTCTCAACCCACGGCTTGAGCCAATCGGCACTTTTGAGCGCCGCGTTGCTGCTCGCCGCCGGGCTCTACCAATTCACACCGCTCAAGAACGCCTGTCTCACGGCCTGCCGTACACCCATGGCCTATTTCATGTCAAATTGGCAGAGCGGGCCGGGTGGTGCCTTCAAGATGGGGCTGCATCACGGCGCCGTCTGCGTCGGCTGTTGTTGGGCCCTCATGCTGCTCGCCTTTGTCGGTGGCACCATGAACCTCGTATGGATGGGCCTTGCCATGACGCTCATGATCATCGAAAAGCTGTCGTTCGGCCGCTATGTCACGCACCCAATTGGCGCTATGCTTGTCGCCACCTCGGGAGCGATTGCCGCTCAGTCTCTCATCGCTTAATGATCACGACAGGGGTAATTCATGGAAAAGTGGCACATCAACGGGGAGCTGATCCTCAACTGCAACTGTACGGTTTTTTGTCCATGCGTTGTTTCCCTGGGGCTGCATCCACCGACTGAGGGCTTTTGCCAAGCTTGGGCCGGAGTCCGCATCGATGAAGGCAAATCGGGACGCACCAATCTGTCCGGACTGAATGTCGCCTTGCTGCTCGACATTCCCGGATCCATGTCACGTGGAAACTGGACCGTTGCCGCCTACATCGACGAGCGCGCAACGGATACCGCTTTTCGCAAGTTGACGGACATTTTTTCCGGCAAGGCACGCGGCACCACTGGTTTATTTTCCATCTTGGTCGGTAACTTTCTCGGTGCCGAGCGAGCGGCCGTCAGTTATGAAACGGACGGAGAGCGGCGCCAACTGACTGTTCCCAAAAAAATCATCGGCGAGGTCGAGCCCATTCGCGGCAAGAAGGCGGGCGAACACGTCGTTGTCTCCAATACCGAATACTGGATGGGGCCCAACATCACCATTGCCCAAGCGACGAAATCACGGGTTCGAGCATTTGGGCGCGTGTGGGATTTTGTCGGGCGCAGTGCCGAAATCTGCCCAATCTCATGGGCCGGGCCGTGATAGATTCACACCTAGCCCGCAATCTTCGCCACCGCGCATTGGCATAGCCCAACAACGACCGAACGATATTGAGGTCTTCATGTTCAAAGCACTAATCGTAGACAAGGACGCCGACGGAAACATCACGCAGTCCATCGAGGAGATCGACGAGGCCCGTTTGCCCGAGGACGGCAATGTCACGGTCGCCGTGGAATATTCCACACTCAATTACAAGGATGGGCTTTGCGTAAACGGGCTGGGAGGCCTCGTTCGTAATTTCCCCCACGTCCCAGGCATTGATTTCGCGGGCACTGTCGAAGCCAGCGGCGATGACCGCTACAAGCCCGGCGACAAGGTCGTGCTGACAGGCTGGCGCGTTGGCGAAGTCTGGTGGGGCGGCTATGCCCAGAAGGCCAGGGTGAAAGCCGATTGGCTGGTGCCCTTGCCCGAGGGCCTATCGACAAAGCAGGCCATGGCTGTCGGCACCGCGGGATTTACCTCCATGCTCGCAATCCTGGCGCTCGAGGATCACGGGCTCAAACCTGGCCGAGGCGACGTGCTCGTAACCGGAGCCGCCGGTGGCGTCGGCTCGGTGGCCACCGCAATCTTGGGTAAGCTTGGATATGAGGTCGCGGCCGTCACCGGTCGACCCGAGACGGCGGACTACCTCAAGGATTTGGGCGCTACGACCATTGTCCCGCGCGAAGAGCTTAGTGAGGCGCCGAGCCGCCCGCTCGATAAGGAGCGCTGGGCCGGCTGTGTCGATGCTGTTGGTGGTGCCATGCTGTCGCACGTCTTGACTCAAATGAAGTATGGCGCATCGGTTGCCGCGGTTGGCCTAGCAGGCGGCAACAAGCTCGAAACCACAGTACTTCCGTTTCTTTTGCGCGGCGTGAACCTGCTCGGCATCGACTCGGTCATGCGGCCCTTTGACGATCGCGCCAAGGCCTGGGCGCGGCTTGCAGGCGATCTGCCCTTGGATAAGCTCGAGGCGATGGTCGCAACGGCCGCGCTGGAGGAGTTGCCAAAACTCGGTAAGGCCATCTTGAAGGGGCAGGTGAAGGGCCGCGTCGTCGTTGACATGAATGCGTGAGGGTTGACGCTGGCCCGTTAAGGTTGTGCGCCCGTCATGCGACGCGCCTATTGAACGATAGGAGTGGAGCGAGAAGTCGGTTGGTGCGCGCCGCCTTTCTTGATTTCTGAAGCAACGCTGCGCTGACAAGGCGTCCCGCCCATCACCTAACTGGCACCGACCACTGCGGTATCGGACCAGGTCATCTCGATCAACCTGGATACTCCCGAGATTTCCCAACAATTCTCGA
>JAUVMS010000115.1 GCA_030600135.1 Hyphomicrobiales bacterium
AAACTCACACTCAAGCCGAAAGGCGAGTTGGAGCCGTTTCAGGGCGTCGACCGTGAGCGCTTCGAACTCGAAGAGCTTTATCAGCTCGACCGACGCGTCGAGTTGCACCTGCAGTGATTGCGGCTTATTCCGCGCCGCCGGTGCCGGATGGCTCGAGATAGTTGAAGCCGGTGCCGTAGACGACAACCTCGACACCACCTTCGGCAACACGCGGGTGTGAAATGCGCACAGCGACAACACCGTCATAACCCAGCCCTTGCGCCTTAGATTCCAGCGCCGCAAGCGCCTCTGTCAGCGTTTCGTCGACGAGGCTTTCGTAGCGTCGCATTTTGCCGCCGAGAGTGTTGGTGATGTGCTCGCGAATGTCGCGCAGGATGTTTGCCGCTCGCACAACACAAACGTAGACGAGTTCGCCCTCCCTGATGGGCCGGGCTTGAAAGCGCTCGACGGTGTGTAGGGTCATGGTGAGGAATTCCTCGGTTCCACCATGGCGCGCAAAGGGACCAAATCAGGCTGCACGCCGGCGTCGACTGCCAAACAGCAAACGGCGCAGGATCATAAGAACAATGAGGGCCAGAACAGCGATTGTAACAATGGCATAAGGATGCTTTTCCCAAAGCAGAATAGGCGCAATCTGGCCATCGACAACGCGCGCAAAATCATCATTGAGGGTGAGCAGATTGAACGAAGAGCCAGTGCGCAGCATCATCGCAAGCGCGGCCTCTTGGTTTCGGCTATTCATGATGGCGCCACGAACACGAGCGCCCGCCAGGCTCTTCATTTTTTGAGGATTGCTCGAAACCGCCTGCAGCACACGCTCGCGAACATCCTTGCCAAGTGCGCCCAAATAGCCGCCGAGATCGGTAAGCTCGCCCGACGACAATGCACGGGCGACATTGCGCAATCGATCGGTGTCGAGTTCCGTCAAAACGTGTCGGGCAGCCTTGTCGAGCGCCGTCATGCGGGAAATTGCCAGGCGATCGTCGAGCGCGATGACGCGGGCCAGATCGGACTCGGTAAAGTCATCCGGTTTTGCGGCGCGATGAATTTCAAACGACAGTACCTGATCGAGATCTTCACCCGCCAGACTTTGCCAAGCGAGCGCCTCATCGATGGATCCGGTGTCGCCGGCAATGGTGAGAGCGGCCTCGGGTAGGCGCTTGACCGCCTCGTCGAGCGTACCGTCACGCAAACGGGTGCGGACGCCAGCCTCGCCCTCCTTAGCCAGGATGATCGAGACGACACGGTCGACGCGTGGCATGCCTTTGCGCCCCACGGTACCAAGGAACGACTTGAATGGTTCGTGTTTTTCGGAAAGCTCGACGACCTTGGTGTGGGCCTCGCGAAACGCGCGCCAAACGTCAACGATACGGTCGGCGGTCTTGGCGGCGATCTCGTCGACGTGGGCATTCATTTGATCCGAGATCGCGCTTGCGAGTTCAGCGCGGATGTTGGCCTTGGCGGTCTCGGATTTCATTTCGCTGGTGATGATCGGCAAAACGCCATGGCGCAGATCCCAAAGATCCTTGGCAATCAGCACGACGCCGACACCACCGGCTATGACGGACACGACGCGCGAGAGCACCGCGCCGACAACGCGCTGACCGACCCGGCTTGCCATGCGCGTGAGTGTTCGGCGCACGAGCAAGACAATGGTGCCGGCAATGGCCTGGCTGCCGGCAAGGACCACCTGCCCGGTGCCGATGGTCGCCGTGAGATCGCTTGTACTTGGCTCGAAGGCGACACGGGTGTCTTCGCTTACGATGCGAGCAATGGTCGCGCCATAGCGGCCGCCGAGGAAGGCGCGCACGCAGCGCACCGCGGGAACCGCCGCGTCGAGCGTCGCCAGTTCGATGCTCTTGGCAACCTCCTGGCCGACATCGGTCGACAAATCCTGCACCGCGCTCTTGAATGCATCGGAGCGATAGGCCCGTTCGGCAACCGCCTCGGCGAGTTTTTTCGCTTCGTCCTTGCTGGCGATCGAGGCGATGAGCTCGCTCCACGTGCTTTCCTCGCGGACCTGCTTGGCTGCGGCATCGACCAAGCGATCGATGAGCGCGTCCATGTCGTTCTTGCGCCATTGGTCGTCGACCAATGCCTCGTAGTCGACGATGCGCAACCCCTTGCGAAGCGCGCCACTCGTGATCTCTGCCACGCGCTCTCGAAACTGCTCTTCGTTGTCGACCTTGCAGCTTTGGATTACCTCCTGGGCCACGACTGGAACCGGCGGCAAGTTGGACAAGACCAAGGTCGTGGCAGTCACAAGGGCGGTTAGACGCTTTGCAAATTGGCTCATGGAGCGAGAGTTTCTCCAGATCGTCAGTCGGGCCGATTTCGGCATGATTGGATGTCGCACATCAATGGTCGATCAGAGCATATCTGGAAATTAGGGCATTACGCGGAACTTGATTCGGCATGATTGTGCGGCGCGCGCGTGGTCAGTCCACGGCGCGAACATGAACCGGCTCCGTGGTTTGCGCAAGCTGTGAGTTGACACGCGCAGCGCATGCGTGCGGTGGCGTCGGATTGCCTACGATCGTGGCATCAGACATTCACAACGCGCAATGCAATATCGTCGAGCTTTTCACGAAGCCTTGGATCCTGCACGCCCTCAGCTTCGACACTTAGTCTGATTCCGAGCTGTTCCCATTTGGCGAAACGCAGATTGAAGAACGTCGTGCCGAAAAGCCAGCGCTCCGGCAATTGGCCGGCGCCGCCGTGCCACTGCCGGCGCACGGTCGCTTCGTCGTCGATCATCCAATCGATCAAGTTTGAAATCACGCTCGCTTCGCGCTGTGCAGCTCCGCTGCGAAGAAGCGCCCATATAAGCGCGAGAATGTAGAACCCCCGCTCGTTTTCGTTGTCCGGCAACCTTATGAGTAGCCAAGCGAGGAACGGGGCAACATGGCCCTCGCAATCCGTGCCCAACACTTCGAGGCTCTCCAGCACTTGGATGACCGTGGCATTGGTGCCGTCGAAATAGTCATAGTTTGCTGGCTCCGCGAAGGCCTCGAGCAGGGCCGCGCAGCAGAATGCGCGCATCAGGTGGAATTCCTCGCGTGTGCGGTCACGGCGGCCGGAACGATCATCGCCAAGCTCCGACCAACGAAACAGTTCGAGAACCTCCTTCGGCTCCCAGGCCATCGGGCCCTCTGGCGGATCGCGGGCACGGATGCTCCTCAGGGCAGCGAGATGGGCATCGTAGTCCATCATGTAGTCCGCCGCGGCGATTTCCTCGAGCATGCCGTCATCAAGGCGCTCTGCGAGCACTTGCATGAGGCGCTCGTGACCGGCGGACAACCGGAGGAGTTCTGATTGCTCGACGAAGCCTTGGGTCATGGGGTTTCATAGAACAGGATCGCCCGCCACGAAACCCAAGCGCTGGGGGACTGCTCAAACGCCTCGCGCGGCTAGTGAAATTGAGCTTTTCAGCGGACCTGTGTCGAGGACCCGGTCATAATTTTGAGCTCGCATTGTTCCCTAGTTGGTTGGCACGCAATGCTGCCAACCAATGCACTGATACTTGGTCGCGTTGATAAAGGGTCGCTCTGCAACTAATCACAAACCCATGACGACGTTTCCAGCGCCGCTCCTGGAGGGCTATCGCGAGTTTAGAGATGGACGGCTCGCCAAGGAAAGCGAGCGGTATCAAAGACTCGCCGAGCAGGGCCAGAAGCCCGAGAGCCTGATCATTGCTTGTTGCGATTCCCGCGCGGCGCCAGAAATCATCTTCAACGCCGTTCCGGGCGAAATCTTCGTCATACGCAATGTCGCCAATCTGGTTCCGCCCTATAAGCCGGATGGTGAATACCACTCGACCTCGGCCGCTCTCGAATTCGCGGTCCAAAGTCTCAAGGTGGAGCACATTGTCGTGCTAGGTCATGGTCGGTGTGGCGGCATCAAGGCGGCGCTCGATCCGTCTGATGAACCGCTGTCGCCAGGCGATTTCATTGGCCGATGGATGGAACTGCTTGCGCCGGCGGTCGAGGCAGTTACCAGCAATCAGTGGATGACTAGTGCGGAGCGGCAAACGGCCCTCGAGCGCATTTCAATTCGCCATTCGATTGCCAATCTCCGCAGCTTTCCCTGCATCTCGATCCTCGAAGAGAGAGACCGTTTGACGCTCCATGGCGCGTGGTTCGATATTTCGGGCGGCGAATTGTGGATCATGGATTCCGGCACGGGCGACTTTTTTCGGCTGCCTGCCGAGCCCGTGTGATTTGGAGAATTGGCAGCAAGGCCGAGGAGACCGCGCCCTAAGGGTTGAGCCGCCTTCAGCGGATAATGGCAATGTTTGACGCCACGCCCCACCCCACAAACGCCCCCCTTGCATCCGGCGCCCGCGTGTGCAGCAATCAGCCGGCGAACGAAACCGACCAACAACAAGAACGCCGAGGAGAAGCCCCATGAAGGCCGCGATGTTTCACGCCCCCCATCAACCGCTCTCCATCGAGGATGTGGAGCTGGATGAGCCAGGTCCGCGCGAGGTGCTGGTGAAGACCGCAGCCTGCGGCGTCTGCCACTCCGACCTCCATTACATCGACGGCCATTACAAATGCGAGGCCCCGGCCGTGCTCGGCCACGAGGCCGCAGGTGTGGTCGAGAAGGTGGGCTCGGCTATCACTTATCTCGAGCCAGGCGACCACGTCATCTCCTGCCTTTCCGTGTTCTGTGGCGACTGCGAATATTGCACCACCGGCCGGCCCTTCAACTGCATGAGCCCGGACGTCGCCCGGCGCGAGGGCGAACCACCCCGCATCTCGCAGAACGGCAAGCCCATCCATCAATTCTTCGACCTCTCCGCCTTCGCCGAGAAGATGCTGGTGCACGAGCACGCGCTGGTAAAAATCCGCAAGGACATGCCGCTCGACCGCGCCGCCCTTATTGGCTGCGGGGTGACGACGGGCGTCGGCGCCGTGGTCAACACGGCCCGTATCGAAGTGGGCAGCGCCGTCGCCGTCATCGGTTGCGGCGGTGTCGGGCTCGCGGCCGTCAATGGTGCGGCCATCGCCGGTGCCGGGCGCATCATCGCCATCGACATGAACGACGCCAAACTGGAACTCGCCAAGCGCTTCGGGGCCACCCACACCATCAACGCCAGCGAGGAGGAAAACGTCGTCAAGGCGGTCAAGCGCATGACCAACCGAGGCGTCGACTACGCCTTCGAGGCCATCGGCCTCAGGGAAACCGCCGAGCAGGCCTTCAAGATGCTGCGCCCATCGGGCACCGCCACCGTCATCGGCATGGTGCCTGCCGGCCAGATGATGGAAATTCACGCCGCGGAATTGCTTCTCGAGAAGAAGCTGCAAGGCTCCAACATGGGCTCCAACCGATTCCGCGTCGACATGCCGCGCTACGTCGATTTCTACCTCGACAAAAAACTCCATCTCGACGATATGATTGCCCGACGCATCGACCTCGAACAGGTCAACGAGGCCTTCGAGGAGATGAGGCGTGGCGACGTAGCGCGCAGCGTCATCATGTTCGATTAGTGGCGGGTCGCCCAATTGGTGCCTAGCAGGCTGTTGAAGAACTCGGTGAGGTCGCGCGATGAACCTGCTCGAACCATCCGCTCGGCATCGAGAGCCTCAGGTCGGCGCGGCGCAGCAGCCGGTATTGATCATCGGTGCTGGCGCGGCGGGCATCTGTCTCGCCATCCACTTCAAGAAAGCCGGCATCGCGTTTCGCATCCTGGAAAAGTCTGGGCGCGTTGGCGGCACCTGGCGAGATAATATCTATCCTGGCTGCGCCTGCGACACCCACATCCACCAATACAGCTATTCCTTCGAGACCAACCCCAACTGGTCGCGCATGTTCGCCGAGCAGCCGGAAATCCTCGCCTACCTGGAACGCTGCGCCAAAAAAAACGGTCTCCAGGAGCACATCGTGTTCGACACGGAAGTTGCCGAGGCGCACTTCGACGATCAGTCCGGCACCTGGTATGTCATTACCACAGAGGGAGAGGAATTCACTGCCCGCATCCTGATCTCCGCCGTCGGTCAACTCAACCGACCGGCAACACCTGACATCAAAGGACTCGAAGATTTCGCGGGCACACAATTTCACTCCGCCAAATGGGACTACGAGCATGACCTTACCGGGAAACGCGTCGCCGTTATTGGCAATGGCGCCAGCGCGCTACAATTCATTCCCCGCATTGCGCCGCGCGTCGACAAGCTGATCGTCTTTCAGCGTTCACCCAATTGGGTGGTTCCCAAGAACGATCGGGAATACGGCCAACTGGAAAAATGGGCCTTCCGGCACCTCCCGGGAGCGGCGCGATTTCATCGCTACATGATCTATTGGAGTTGGGAGAAATTCTGGCCAAAATTTCAAAAAGACTCACCCGCCGCCAAGAACTGGCGCGATCAGGTTGACCACATCATGCGGACCCAGATCGAGGATCGGGATCTGGTCACACGCCTCATTCCCGACTACCCGGTCGGCTGCAAGCGTGTGCTTCTGTCGGACGATTTTCTCGAGGCACTGCAACGCCCGAACGTTGAGGTTGTATCAGCGCCAATCAGTCGGATCGAAGCCGGCGCTGTCGTCACAAACGATGGCGGCGCCCACCCGGCCGACACACTCATTCTGGCAACCGGCTTTCGCACCAACGAATTTCTCGCACCGATGAAGATTTGCGGCCGCGATAGCCGCCGCCTCGATGATGACTGGCGAACAGGCGCCGAGGCTTACTACGGGATGACGGTCTCCGGTTATCCCAACTTCTTCATGCTCTACGGCCCCAACACCAACCTCGGCCACAACTCCATCATCTTCATGATCGAGTGCCAAACGGCCTACATCCGCCACTGCATCGACCGGGTTCTCTCAGACGATCTGCTCTATATGGACCTCAAGCGAAGCGCCCAGGATCGCTTCAACACCACTCTGCAGAGCGAACTCGACAAGACCGCCTGGGCCGGCGGCTGCAGCAGCTGGTACAAAACCCCGGAGGGCAAGGTGGTCAACAACTGGTCGACCAACACCTACCGCTATTGGTGGCGCACCAGGCGCCCGGATTTTTCTGACTACGCCATGGTGGGGCGCGAGACCGTCGGGACTGTCCAAGAAATGCCGCGAGAGATCAGCGAGAGATGATCCAAAGTCGCGCCGGACCCATAACCTAATGACCCAGAAGCTTGAGAGGAAAAATGTACACATTGATCGGCTCACCAAAGACCCGCGTGTTTCGCGTCCTGTGGTGCCTGGAAGAACTCGGGTTGGACTATGAATTGGAACCGGCGCCGCCTCATTCGCCGGCCATCACAGCAATAAATCCCTCCGGCAAGGTTCCGGCGTTGAAGGATGGTGACGACGTCATCATCGATTCCGTCGCCATCTGCCAATACCTGGCAGACAAGCATGGCCGGTTGACACATGCGGCGGGGACCATCGCCCGAGCGCAACAGGACAGCTGGACCCAGTTTACCGTCGACGACGTGGAGTCGCCGCTATGGACCAATGCCAAGCACAGTTTTGTGTTGCCCGAGGACAAGCGCGTGCCCGCCGTCAAACCAACTTGCGAGTACGAGTTTGACCGGGCCATGGGTGTGCTGGGCGAGAGGTTGGGCAGTCAAACCTACGTCACCGGCGAGACATTTACGGTTCCCGATCTCCTGCTCGGTCACTGCGGTGGTTGGGCGGTCAACAGCGGCTGGACGCTACCGGAAGGCACCGTCGCCGATTACATCGCAAGGGTGCGATCGCGCCCGGCATTCAACCGCGCCATGGAGATCCGAGATCGGAGTTGAGGATAATTCCGCCGCTGCCATCGAAAGTGGTGGGCGCTCATACTTTCCCGCCCTTGTTCTTGCCTAGGAGGTCGGGTCGGCGCTCCTTCGTGACCCGTTCAGCCTCGCGGCGGCGCCATTCGGCAATCTTGCCGTGATCGCCCGAGAGCAGGACGTCCGGGATTTCCCATCCCTCCCAGCTCCGCGGACGGGTATAGTGCGGGTATTCGAGACCACCCTGCTCGAAGCTTTCCTGCGAAAGCGAGGCTTCGGCACCAACGACGCCGGGCAGCAACCGGACTACCCCATCAAGCAAGACCAACGCCGCTAACTCGCCGCCAGCAAGCACATAATCTCCGATCGACACCTCGTCGAGCCCCTTGGCCTCGATGACGCGCTCATCGACGCCCTCGAAGCGACCGCAAACAAGATGCGCACCGGGCCCCTCGGCCAGTTCGCGAAGCAGCGACTGGCTCAATGGACGCCCGCGCGGCGAGAGCAGAATGCGTGGCAGCTCCGGCGCGCCAGCAATCGCCCGGTCGAGTGCGGCGCCGACGACATCGGCGCGCATCACCATGCCGGGCCCGCCACCGGCGGGCGTATCATCGACCGCGCGATGGCGCCCAATGCCAAATTCGCGGATGTCGAGCGTCTCGAGCGACCACAGCCCTGCTTCGAGCGCTCGCCCCGCCAGTGACACAGCGAGCGGGCCTGGAAACATCTCCGGGAATATCGTCAAAACACTGGCGGCCCAAGGCTTTGCCATGGTCCAATCATCCTCATTCGGTGAGCCTGGAATAGCAATCGATCGTCACGTTGGCTGGTCCGGCGGATCATCGCCTGCTGTGCCTTCGAGAAACCACGTCTCGCGCCAACCGACACCT
>JAUVMS010000035.1 GCA_030600135.1 Hyphomicrobiales bacterium
AAGCGCTGGTGCGAGGCCAAGGGCGTCCGCGTTCTCACCTCCACCCGCATTGATGGTATCGAGCAACAAAGCGACGCTCTAAAATTATCAGTGGCCGGTGGCGATCACTTAACCGCACACCTTGTCGTCTGCGCGACAGGCGTGCACCCCAATACCAAGTTCCTGCAAGACAGCGGCATTGCCTGCGAGACCGGCGTCTTGGTCGACGACAATCTCAAGACCAATGTTGATCATGTCTACGCCGCTGGCGACGTCGCCGAGGGTTTCGACTTTTCAACCGGCACCCATCAAATCCACGCCATCCAGCCGACGGCGGCGGACCATGGCCGCATCGCCGCCCAAAACATGGCCGGAAAGCCGGCGAATTTTACCGGCAGCCTGTCGATGAATGTGCTCAACACCTTGGGCCTGATCTCGAGTTCGTTCGGCCAGTGGATGGGTGTGGATGGTGGCGAAAGCGCCGAGCTTGCAGACCACGATCGCTATCGCTACATCCGGCTCTCCTTTGAAGACGACGTGATCGTCGGCGCTCTCGCGCTTGGCCTGACGCAGCACGTCGGCGTGCTGCGCGGCCTCATTCAAACACGCGTCAAACTGGGTCATTGGAAGGACAGGCTCAAAGAAAATCCGCTGCTGTTGATGGATGCCTATCTGGCACGAACCCAGGGCTCGTCCTACGGTTTCTAACCGGGGCGGGGCTTAAATCCTGAAGGAATTGGCATGCGCATAAGAGTGCATACGGTGGACACCCTCACCCATCTGCTACCGGGCGACGGCGACGATGATGAGGCCACCATCGACGTGGCCGAGGGCGCTACGCCGAACGATGTCCTTGCCGCCCTTGGTGTTGCACCTAAGCAGAATTATCTTCTCGTCTTGAACGACAAGGTTGTGCCGAAAGCCGAGCGTGCCAGCCGCCAGCTATCCGAGGGCGATGAGCTTTCCATCCTCATCCCGCTTAAAGGCGGTTGAGCACTCGCTAGTATTAGTGACTGATTTCTAGCATTGTCCGAGGTTCAATCGCGCTTGAAGATGGCCGTCGCCGCCAGTCCAGCCAAAACCGCCAAGATCACAGCCGCGACGCCATAGAAAAACGGATATTCGAATGCAAAGGTATACACCAGCCGCTCAAACCCTTCCCGTTGCAAATTGAGCTGCGTGTTGTAGCTGTTGAGATAGGCGCCGTTCCGAAAGAGGTGTACGCGCGCGCTAAACTCACCAACCGAAACATTTGCCGGCAAGTCGATCGTCGCACGAAATAGGCTGCTACCAATAAAGGCCACGCCATGCTCGGCCTTTCGATAGAGCCCTTGCGTTTCTTTGATTCGAATAATGGACTCGCGAAAATTTTTCTCCTCGCCTTCCTCGAATTTACCCACCGCCAGAAGCTTAATCTGGTCGAACCCGATACCGAGCCACTTGAGCAGTTGCGGCCTGGCGATTTCATCGACGGGGCGCGTGCTAATGATGGCATAATAGCTCGGCACGGCCTTATAGGGATTTGCCTCCGTATTGACCCAGATGCCGGCGACTTTGGATTTCCGCCGCACAATCAGTTCCTCGCGCGGTCCTTCGATGACGATTGCCAGGTCGTAAAGGCCGTCCTCGGGCGCCGTCTGGGTGCTGTTCTCCACGGCACCGAAGAGCAAAATGCGAACGCCGGAGAAATCGGATTCGATTGCAATCCGCCGCGTCGACACGTCGGCCTCGACGGATTCTCGGCTGTCTTGTGCGAGTGCAAGACTGCTCAGTGCAAACGAGAGCGCGGCAATCAGAACTGTCGCTCCACACACTCCGCCCCTCATCAGTGCCCCCCAAACGCCGGCCCGATCGAGTAAAGCTCGCCCGGCATGGCAACAAGGTTGTAGGCCAAACGGGCACAGACACCGAGCACGAGAATGGCCAATAGTGCGCGCAACTGCTCACCTCTGAGCCGCTGGCCCACGCGAACGCCAAACTGCGCACCGATGACCCCACCGACCATCAACATCATGGCAAGAACCGCGTCGACCGTTTGGTTCTGTGTTGCGTGCAAGATCGTCGTGACCGCCGTCACAAAGACGATTTGAAAGAGCGACGTGCCGACGACCACATTCGTTGGAACCCGCAACAGATAGATCATTGCTGGCACCATGACGAAGCCACCGCCGACGCCCATGATGGCGGCCAGGAGACCCACAAATGCACCGAGCAACAGAGGCGGTATGGCACTGATGTAGAGCTTGGAGCGCTTGAAGCGCATCTTGAACGGCAGCCCATGTATCCAGTTGTGCTGGCCTGACTTCCTAGCGGCCACCGGCTCACCTGCCCGCGACTTTCGGATGGCATTGAGGCTCTCAATCAGCATCAAGGTTCCGATGGTGCCGAGGAAGGTCACATAGCTGAGCGCAATAATCAGGTCGACTTGACCGAGCTCGCGCAAGACCTTGACGATTTGCACGCCGAGGATCGCCCCGGCAATGCCGCCAATCAAAAGCACCGTGCCGAGCTTGATATCGACATTGTTGCGTTGCCACTGCGCAACCGCGCCGGAAACCGACGAGGCAACGATCTGATTGGCTTCGGTCGCCACAGCAACCGAGGATGGGATGCCGGAGAAGATGAGCAACGGCGTCATCAAGAAGCCGCCCCCGACACCAAACATACCCGACAAGAATCCGACAGCGCCCCCCATGCCAAGAATGACGAAAGCGTTCACTGATAGCTCGGCAATTGGCAGATAGATCTGCATGCCTGCCTCAAGAATAGGCGCGATTATCGTGCCATGTATTTGTGAGAAATGTGCATCCTGCCCCAATTCGCATTGCAGCAGGACACGGGGCTGTGGGTTGAGCTTAAAGCCGGCTCAGTCGAGGGCGTCAATGCGACGCATTGGTCGTGTGTGACCGCACAACTGCGGCAAATAATCAGACCACAGAACCTGTGCCACAGCATGAAAATGCAAAGCGGGCACGACCCGGTCGTGCCCCCAGGAAATTGAAGATCTTGGCTCTACTATCCGGTCAGATTGCGAAGCCGATCGATAAGCTCGCGGCTGACACGCCCGCTGCGCGCCATGCCCGAACGTTCCTCGAAGAGCAGGATGGCGTCGCGCGTCCGTGGCCCCATCTGGCCATCGGCCGGTCCCGGATTGTAGCCAAGTCGAGCAAGCAGGCTCTGGGCCGAAATGACGTCAGCGGTGGATATCACCGAAACACCGGCTATTGGCGCAGTGGTAACCGCAGGTTCGCTGCTCGACGCGCGCTGCATATAGCCATCTTCGTTTGACGCGCTACTGATCTGTTTGGCCCGCCAGTTTCCCACCAATCGCTTAGCCGCAGCGACAGCCTCTGGTGCCATCCGGCTCTTGACATCGTCACGGCGCCGAGCGGCTTGTTGATCGCCAGCTTGCGCCGCCAGGGCAAACCACTTGTAGGAGTGGATTAGGCTACGTGTGACACCAAGACCGTTCTCGTGCAGGATCCCGAGATTGAATTGGCTGTCCTTGAGACCATGGTTCGCGGCCTGCGTGAACCATTGCGCGGCTGTAACGTAGTCCGGCTTGCCAGACTGATTTCCGGCGTACAGCACGGCAAGGTTGTGCATTGCCTTGACGTTACCCTGATCAGCGGCGCGACCGTACCAAATGCGTGACCGAGGCAAATCCTTTTTCACACCCTTGCCCCGCTCATAGAGCGTTCCAAGGCGATACTGTGAGGTGGCGTGTCCGGATCCGGCGGCGCGCAGATACCATTTCGCCGCCGCCTGGTCGTTCCGTTCGATCCCGATACCTTGTGCAAAGCGTGTCGCGATCTCGAACTGAGCGGCAGCATCACCTTTGGCGGCAGCCAGACGCAATGAAAGCGGGCCTGCTGCAGCCGGTGCCAGATCGAGCAGCGTCGATGTTGCACCCGTGATCGTCGCAGCGGGTGTTAAATCACCACTCGAATTAGGGCGCAAAGCAACCTGCTCTACCGAGTTCTGCAAACCCTCCACTAGAATCGCCGAATTGGCAGATGGCACCGAACCGGCCGTCGACGGTTGGACCAGAACACCCGGAACATCGCCCATGGCATCGAATTGAGCGCTCTTGTTGCCATTGGGCAGATTGAGCATAGACTCTTGTGCCTTGGACGCAGCTGGCTGCTTTGCCGGCGCCGCCGATCCTGATCCGACGGCAGCTCCACCATCGGGCTTTGCAGTCGATTCTTCGATGACACGTTCAACTTGCGGTGGCCTGACATCGGAGGTGAGCTTGCCCTAGAGCAAACCGGCGCCGGCAGTAACCAACGCGACAATGGCCACGATCAGAACGGGCCGAGAACCGCTGGGATCTAATGAAGGCGCCGCGAACCGCTTTCGTTGGCCCTGCTTTTCCCGTACTCGGCTGGTAACCGCAGAAGCCGACGTTGATTGTTCCGCAGCAGCCTGGGCCGCACGACGTGCGGCGGCGATGAAATCTTCTCTTGTTGTCGCTGCGGGCTTGGTGCGCTCGACCACCTGCGCTTCATCCATCGGCGCCTCAGCCATTGCCTCATAGCGCTCCGTCGCCTGAGGTGGCTGGCGCAGGGCATCAGCAGGAACCTGCTGGCTCTCCATAACTTCCTGCTCGATGATATCGGCACGATCAAAGTGATTTGGCGTTACTGCCGCCGATGTCCCATAGGATTGCGCATGATCCATAACGTTGGCATCTGGCGCGTCGAAAATATCCACGGTCTTGACCACATCGGCCCTATCGTCCATGGGCGCGAGATGCGCTGTCTCGCGGATCGGCACGTTTTCCTCCGCCGGTGCGTTGGCCATGGCCGGTACAGAGAACGCCGGGGCCTTGCCTTTTTGACCCGCCAGGAGATCATCGAAACGCTCAACCAGCATTTCCAACTTCGCCATGAGCGAATTCAGCGCATCAGCCGTATCCTCTTCGCTGACCTTTCGCACTGCTGCCACGTCATCAAGCATGCTAGCAAGGCCGTCCTCGAGCACTTCGATACGCATTGCTTCGGCGGCGATCCGATCGAGTTGACCGAGCATGTCGGAAATTTGAGCTTCGATGGCGCCCAGCAACTCGTCATTGCCACTCGCCCGCAAGGCCTCTTCAAGCTTGGCCTCGACGGCTTTGAGCATGGCCTCGTTTCCGTCGGCCTGGATCGCCTTGTCGAGCTTAGCCTCCATCTCGCTCAAGCGCGCCTCGAGATTTGACGGAATCTCCGACGGCCCCGCGGTACCATCAGTCGCTTCGGAAGAGCTGTTGCGAACTGCGTCGTGTTGTTCGGCGACGATTTGGCTTAGCGCTTCACGGCGCTGCTGGTCGGGCTGCTCGTCTTGTGACAGACCATCGCTATAAGCGCTCGCCAGTGCATCCGCGACATCTGCATCCCATAGGGCGTCTTCTGGCCAGTCGCCGCGGGCAGCTTCGTCGAGGTGGCTGTCCGCGCTCGGGTTCGCTAAGGACGCGCCGAGGTGAGCATCAATTGAATTGTGCTCTTCGGTCGGTTTGCCCTGAGATTGGCCGGCCGTTGGATCGCTATCATGCGATACTGGCGGTGCGCTTTGGACCTGCTCGGTCTCCTGTGCCGTGACGATGTTGCCGACAGGATCTTTCGACCAATCGATCTGAGCGGCGGCGCCTGCCACCTCTTCGCCAGCAATCTCATGGCTACGGATCTCCGCGGCAATGCGATCGAGCTGAGTGGCGATCTCGCCCTCGCTTTGAGGCAAATTTGACGGACTCGCTTGCTCCTGCCACGACCAGTTCGGTGGATCTGATTGGTCGTGCGATTGCTGTGAGTCCTCAACTGCCTCGGTTTCGTTTGGCGTAAGTTTTTCTTTCACTGTCATCTCTTTTCCCACACGACCACGGGTTGGCGACGCACGCGTTTCCGGCGGTGACCCACGAAAGCAAGATGACTATGGGATCGAATGCTGCCCAAACGCCGCGATTAACGCGTACGCTGGTCCGAACGCGGGCACCTGAGACGGACCATCGACGATGACACTGACAAGCCCCGGTAAATGTTCGGTTAAACAGGGCGAGGCTAAATCTCTGCTTTTATTCAGAAGTGGGCGGATCTATGCTGCCGCCAAATCAAGCAATGAGTATGAAAGGAGCCGGTTCAATGAAAATGATTGCAGCTGGTTTGGTTATCGTTGCTGGGTTGCTCGCGGCGCCAGTTCGTGCCGAAGAACCCGGCAGATTCAGCATGACGCAGATCGAGGACGGGTTCCTCCGGCTAGATACCCAGTCCGGTGCGATGTCGATTTGTCGGCGCCAGGACGAGCAATGGGCCTGTCGCAGTGTGCCCGACGATCGTTATGCGATGCAGGAGCAAATCACGCGACTTGAAAAAGAAAAAGACGAACTCAGCGCCGAGATCGCGCGTTTGGAGGCGCTGGTCGGAGAGACTTCCAGCACGGGCGGCACGGACAAGAGTTCACGCCCCCTACTCAACCTGCCGAGCGAAGAAGAGGTCGACAAGTTCGTCGGTTTCATCGATCGCATGATGCGCAAGTTCAAGGATATGTTTAACGACCTGAAGCGCGAGGGAGGCGACGGTACGCCGCTGTGACGCCAACCAAGGCCCAAAATGCCTCAGCTGACACGAGCCGCTTAGCGATGGGTGAGCCAAAGAAACGGTCATCAAGACGATCAAAAACGCAAACCGAGTGGCTCAGTCAGCTGCGCACGACACTCGTTGTCGACACCGATGGTCGGGGATTTGTCGACATCACGAGCCGCGTCCTGGCTTGGCTCGATGAAATCGGTGCGGGCGAGGGTTTGCTGACGGTCTTCGTTCGCCACACCTCGGCGTCGCTGACAATTCAAGAAAACGCCGACCCAGACGTGCGCTCCGATTTGCTCGACATGCTGGAACGCCTTGCACCCGAAAATGCCGGCTACCGGCACACAATTGAGGGTCCCGACGACATGCCGGCTCACATCAAGTCGATGCTGACGTCCGTAAGTCTCAGCATTCCGGTCGTGGCGGGCCGCTCGGCGCTTGGGACGTGGCAAGGTATCTACCTCGTCGAACATCGCCAAAAGCCGCATCGCCGAACGGTGATCCTGCATTTTGTCGGCACCGTGAGGTGAGTGAGCGCGCCCAATTGGCCACGGTAACGGCAGATCCGCGATGACAAAGTTCTATCAGTGAAGCCGATGGGTTGGCGGCGGCATGAAACGTCGACCTGGCGTGCTCACCCAATCAAGCCGATGGCGCGAACCGGCGCGTCGCTGTAACCAGCTCATGCACAATGCCCGGTTCTGACATGGCGTGGCCTGCATCGGGAACGATCCGAAGTTCCGCATTCGGCCAAGCTTTCGAAAGCTGCCACGCGGTCCTAACCGGCGTCACGACATCGTAGCGGCCCTGCACGATCACGCCTGGAATATGCGCAATCCGATCCACTTGTTCGAGGACCTGATTGTCGGACTGGAAAAACCCGCCGTTGACGAAATAGTGGCACTCGATCCGCGCAATCGCGAGGGCAAATTGATCGGCGCCAAACGCCGCCACGCGACCGGGATCTGGATAGAGTGACAGCGCAGAACCCTCCCACGTGCTCCAGGCACGCGCCGCTGCGACTTGGACCTCGTGCGAGGGATCAGTCAGCCTTCGGTGGTAGGCCGCGATCACGTCGGTGCGTTCACTTTCTGGTATCTGACTTAGGAAGACTTCGAACGCCTCTGGAAAGATCCATCCGGCGCCCTCTTGATAAAACCATTCGAGTTCCTTGCGACGCAATGTGAAGATCCCGCGCAGCACGAGTTCGGACACCCAATCGGGATGGCGCTGGGCATAGACAAGTGACAGCGTCGACCCCCATGAGCCTCCGAACAGCTGCCAGCGATCGACGCCCAATTCACGCCTGAGCCGCTCCATGTCGTCGACCAGATCCCAAGTCGTATTTTCCTCCAGCGATGCATAAGGCCTTGAGCGCCCACAACCCCGTTGATCGAAAAGGATGATGCGATAGCGCGCCGGATCATGATAGCGCCGCATGTTGCGATTGGCGCCGCCGCCAGGCCCGCCATGGACCACGAGCACTGGCTTGCCGTCCGCATTACCGCATTCTTCATAGTAGATTTCATGGCTTTCGCCGACTTTGAGGTAGCCGCTTTGATGCGGCTCGACCGGCGGATAGAGCTCGTGCCGCATCGATTTGTTCATTGCCGCCGCCGCCGCCCGCGTGCCATTCGCCGCTCACGATCGTAGACCGTCTCCCCGCCCGGCACTCTGAGATCGCGCACAAAATCGCGCACTTGGCGCCCCGGCGGCTCGGTGAGCAGGCTCACCACACCAGCAATCACACCGGTCACCGGTACGACGACGGCTGCCACCACGATTGCATCGATTCCACCGATCAAACCGATCACGCGCTGCTCGGTCAAAAACATGTATGCCCCAGCGAGAAAGAATCCACTCATCATCGTGACAAGCGCCGCAACCATGTTGAGCCGCTTCCACCAGATGCTAAGCACCAGGATGACGAAACCGGTCGAACCCGCCAAGGAGAGCGCCAGCAACATGATCCTGAATGGATCGCCCGACACATTCAGCACGAGATAGCCACCGAGCGTGACGACCACCGCGAGCACCACTCGAGCAACGATCGCACGCGCCAACTCGGACGCCGAATCTCCGCTCAAGCCCAAGATGACGTCATCCGTCACCATGTTTGCAACCGCCAGAAAATGGGCCGTTGCGGCTGCAAAGATCGCGGCAATCACCCCGGCGGCAACCAGGTGCGCAACCGTGTCGGGAAAGTTCGCAGCAACTGGCAGCACCAAAAGCGCTCCATCTCGGCTGAATTCGATCGATCGAAGTCCACCATTCGCCACGTCGCCACTGATCGCCGCGAGCCCCAGTTGCTGAAGGTTGGCAACCCAGTTCGGCACTTGCCCGCCCGTCACGCCGACCAGATCGCTCAACACCAGATGCCGTGCGATGACCACATAGGCCGGTAGCGACAACAGTATGAGGCCGACGATGACCGCCACCCAGCCCATCGACTTGCGGGCCTCGAACACGCTCGGCACGGTCCCGGCGCGCATCAAGATTGACGGTAGCGCTGCCACACCGGTCATCACGGAAAGTGCAAGCAGGACGAAGCCAACTGTCCCAACATTTGAAAACGCCGCCAGAAACGGCGTATCAAGCGCCGTGGGCGCACGTCCCGGCAGGTTGATTGCAAGCGCATCGATTGACCGCGCCGCCAGCCCGCTTTGTGCTTCCAGCCTGGCGACATCGGTCAAGATGCTGCCATAAGTAATCTGGGCGAACGGCAAGTTTGTCATCATGGTCGATAGCACGACGAGCGGCACCAGCAAGGCAAAGAGCACGACGACACCTTGCGCGCAGCTCGACCAGGTCACACCCTTCATGCCGCCAAAAGCGATTGTCGTGAACATGATCGCACAACCCACCGGCACGAGATTAGCGGCCGAACCTCCCAACATCATCGACACAATTGCGCTGCCGACTTTGAGTTCCGCCACGATCAACATCATGACCGGTATGGACAACAAAATTGCAGAGAGCATGCGAACTGATCTGCTGGTAAATCGCCGTCCAAGGTAGCTGGGTACGGTTTGCCCGCCGTACTTTCTGAGGTAGGGCACCAACAGGCTCACCAGAACCATGACACCCAGCAACAGCCCGATGCCGACGCTGAAGGCATCATAACCGATCAGAAAGAGCGAGCCCGCGATGGCGACCAGTCCGGTACCGCCGAGCGTCGTTAGTGCACCGCAAAGCCCATTGAAAAATGACGGTATGGCTCGCGAGGCGATGAAGTAGTCGTCCGTCTCGCCCGCGTAGCAACTCATCCCGATCAGCACATAGATCGCCACCGGTCCGAGGATCATGACCTGCCGGAGCACATAGGGATCAGTCCCGAGTTCCGAGAAGATCAATAGCAAGATTACGAGCGCGACAAGTGCACTCGAGAAAATCGCCAGGTATGAACCAAGTCGTGGATTGATAAGGCCTTGGTGTGAACGCGCAACCATCGCTCGCCCGCATTACTTGCAACTATGAAGCTCAAATTTCCTCGTGAACGCCGTGCCAGCGGTCGACGGAATCTTGCCTCGCGACAAATCTGAGCACTGCTAGCACCCCGACGAGCAATACCCCGTGCACGGCAATGAAATAGCCCAGCGGAAAGCCCAGAATTCGCGAGGCGTTGAGTTCATCGAAGAACAGTGGAGCAAGCAGGATCGCGGTTCCCGGAACCAGCAAGTGCGTGAAAAGCTGCAGTTTCGTCCATCGCCAGTAAGGCCTGCGCTGTCGCCGTTGTCGTCCCCTCATTTCCCCCACTCCTACGTCCCGATCATTGCCCGGCGACCAAGCAGAGCATTATGTTCTGAGCGGGGCAGAGTTCGCCACACTTGTTGATTTGAAAGGTTCTGCCGGGCCAACCTTCGATCTTGTCGCGCCCATTCAAGTGGTGCCAGGCGTCATGCAACGACCTGGAACCGCATTCGCAGTGCGATCGTTTGGCGTGTTTGTCCGCGCGAATAGCGAAATGTTGCACAAGCAATCGTGCATGCAAACGCTCGACATAGAGAACTAAAGAAGTGCAACTCGATCATCGAAAAGAGTAACGCCAAATGGAATCCCATAAGCTTCAAGGCGTTGCTTGACGCGTTGGGCTGACAATTTTGGCCCAATATGTCACATTTGCATCACTCGGACCCGACATGTGTTGAAAGCAAACAATGAACCGCCACCGTATAATAATTGTCGATGACCACCCTTTGTTCCGTGATGCATTGCGCCAAGCCTTGGCCACCGGCATGGATGGCTTGGAAATCCTCGAGGCTGGCGGTCTCGAGGAGCTAACCAATCTTCTTGCCGGCGCGCCGGACATCGACCTCGTATTGCTCGATTTGTCGATGCCGGGCGTGCGAAGTTATTCCGGCCTCATGTATTTGCGGGCGCAGCATCCCGAATTGCCGGTGGTCGTCGTTTCCGCAGCGGAAGAGCCTTCGACAATTCGCCGCTGCCTGGAGTTTGGCGCGTCGGGATATGTCCCGAAATCGCTGCCGGTCGACCAAATTCGTTCTGCGATCGAGCACGTGCTCAAAGGCGAGATCTGGTCCCCTCCCGATGTCGACCTGAACGCCACCGACGACGGCGAAGCCGACCAACTGGTGGCAAAGCTATCGACTTTGACACCTCAGCAGGTGCGCGTTCTGATGATGTTGGGTGAGGGTTTGCTCAACAAGCAAATCGCCTATGAGCTTGGCGTTTCCGAGGCGACCGTCAAGGCACACGTCTCGGCCATTCTGCAAAAGCTCGGCGTCGACAGTCGCACCCAGGCGGTCATTGCGGTGAACAAGATTGAAAGCGGCGAGTGGCAGAAGATCGCCGGTTGAGAGGAACCGCCTGCCGCCGCCAGGAGCGCGTGTCTCACCACCTGACGGGCGCCATAGTCCGTGCTATTCAGCCGCCGCCCGAGCCCGGCGCGATTGCGCAATGACCGCACGCAGAGCCGCTGGCTTGAGAGGTTTCCGCAAAAGCGTGAGCCCGCGCCTACGAACGTCGCGCTGCACCTCGGGCGAATGATCCGCGGTAATGATGACGCCGGGGACGTCGTTGCCCACGAGCTTGCGAATTGTTTCAATCGCCTCGATGCCGGTGCCGTCGTCCAAATGATAGTCGGCGAGCACGATATCCGGCCGGCCGTCGCTCTCGGCGATTTGCTTGCAGGCCTCCTCGACGCTGAGAGCCGGTAGCACCTCACATCCCCAACTCGTCAGCAATACCGTCATGCTCTCAACAATTTGCGGCTCGTTATCCAAGCAAAGCGCAACGCAGCCGGCAACCTGATGGCCCGGCACGACGCGCCTGATGGCTTGGTGGTCAACGTACTTGGGTTCCGCAATTGGTATCGTTACCGAAAACATTGAGCCCCGACCGGGCAGCGACGTTAGCGCGATCGGATGATCGAGAACCCGACCAATGCGCTGCACGATTGAGAGCCCGAGACCCAACCCGCGCACTCCTCGTGACGAATCATCCAAGCGCTGAAACTCCTTGAAGACCAAAGCATGGCTGGATCGTGGAATACCTGGACCGGTATCCCAAACTTGCACGATGACGCGACCTTTGCGCCGCCGGCAGCCGAGCAGAACCGTCCCGTCTGTCGTGTATTTGATCGCATTCGACAAAAGGTTTTGCAGCACACGCCTCAGCATGCGCCGATCGGACCGCACCCATACGGTGGTCGGCACGACATGCAGTTCGAGCTTCTTGTCCCGCGCTACGGGTTCGAATTCGAGCGCCAAACGGTCGAAAAATTCACTCAAGGGAAAGATGCTGAGTTCCGGCTCCATGGAACCGGTATCGAGCCTAGAAATATCGAGCAGTGCCCCGAGGATCTCTTCGACCACCTCGAGCGAAACATCGATACTGTGCACCAGCGATTTGTTTTCATCTTCCGGTGCCCGTTCAACGAGGCTCGTCGTATAGAGCCGTGCGGCGTTGAGCGGCTGCAGGATGTCGTGGCTCGCAGCGGCGAGAAACCGCGTCTTGTCGAGACTGGCCTCATCGGCCTTTGCCTTGGCATCGGTCAACGCCAGGTTGACCTGGGTGAGTTCGGCGGTGCGCTCACGCACGCGGCGCTCCAACGTTTCGTTGATCCGTGTGAGCGCGTCGGCCGATTCAACGCGCTGCGTGATATCAGTATAGGTCGTGACGATACCACCCTGAGGCATCGCACTGGTACGGATCTCCAGCACGCGCTTGCCGTCCGCGACACGCTCTTGAAAGGTCTCGTGCTTGATCACCATTCGGTTCATGCGATCATCGACGATCCTCTCGATGGGCCCCTGGCCGAAATCGCCTTCGCCCGCGACATGTCGCAATATTTGATCGAGCGGTATTCCGACGCGCCCCAGATCCGGCGGCAGCCCAAGCAGAATTCGAAACTGTCGATTCCAGCATATGAGCCGCATTTCCTTGTCGAAAACGCTGATCCCCTGTCCGACCTGGTCGAGCGCCGATTGCAGCAGGTCGCGATTGTACTGCAGCGCCTCGGAAGCATCGTCCAACAGCTTCAGTGCCGAACGATGCCCGACATTTTGGCGCCGAAGCAAAAGCGACAGCACCAACCGCGAGGATGCCGCCCCA
>JAUVMS010000083.1 GCA_030600135.1 Hyphomicrobiales bacterium
GAAATGATCGTCAACGCGAGGGCGGATTTGGTGGCCCAAGTCAACCCCGAGTCCGATGGCGCCGAGGCGGTGGTCCAACGCTATCCCAAGGCTCAAGTGCGCCAATTCGACGGCAATCCTGCCTATGTCTCGGAACTCGACGCGCTCGTTGCCTATCTCCAGATGCTGGGTACGCTGGTCGATTTCACCAAGTACGACGCAACCGGCCCCAACTTGCGGTGAGGAGACAATTTATGACGTACGATCAGGTCGCCTCCATCACACAGGTCGCCGCGTTGCTTCTTTTCATCGCCTTATTCGTAGGGGTCCTCGTCTACACGTTTTGGCCCGGAAACAAAGCGCGTTTTGATCGTGCTTCGCGTCTGCCGCTTGAGCAGGACACCGACCAAGAGCATCACGGGAGATCATGATGGTCGACAAGAAAGAGATCGACGACGTTACCGGTGTCGAATTGACGGGTCACGTTTGGGACGACGATCTTCGTGAACTCAACGAGCCGCTCCCGAAATGGTGGCTTTGGGTGCTGTACGTGTCGATCATCTGGTCCGTCGGTTATTGGATTGCATATCCGGCCTGGCCAACGGCTTCCGGCTACACCAAAGGGCTTTTCGGTTATAGCCAACGGACCACGGTTAGCGAGGAGATTGCCACGGCCAACCAAGCGCAAGCGAAGTTCCGGCAAGCCATCGCCTCGGCTGAGTTGGAAACCGTGCGCGCCGAGCCCGAACTCCTGAGTTTCTCCATTGCTGGCGGCCGGGCCTCCTTTGGCGACAACTGCGCGCCCTGCCACGGCCGTGGCGCACAGGGCTTCATCGGCTATCCGAACCTCAATGATGATGTTTGGATCTGGGGCGGCAAGCTCGCTGACATCCACAAGACCATTCTCTTCGGCATCCGCAGCGGTCATCCCGAGACGCGGGACAACGCCATGCCCCGCTACGGTCTCGAGCAGCTCCTGACCAAGGAGCAAATTAACGAATTGGCCGAAACTGTCCTTGCCTTCGCCAACAACGCGACGGACAAAGCCGCCGCCGAACGCGGCAAGGCGATTTTTGCCGAGCAATGCGTCTCGTGTCATGGCGATGAGGGCAAGGGAAATCAGGAACTCGGCGCCCCCGACCTGACCGATGCGATTTGGCTGTATGGTGGCACCAAGGTTGCGATTGTTACCAGCATTTCTACAGGGCGCGGAGGGGTCATGCCGGCCTGGAACGAGCGGCTTGATCCGGTTACCATCAAGCAGCTCACTGTTTACGTCCATTCGCTCGGTGGCGGGCAATAGAGTTGCGGGTCTTTGACTGAGGACGGGCCGAACATGGCAGATGCTGGCGACGCAGCCACGGATGTCGACAAGTTTATCGGCGAACCGGTTGAGCCTCGATCCTCCGGCGCTCTGGTGGCGAACGAGGCCGCGCCTGGTGTGCCGCGACAAGAGGTCGAGGCAGTCAACGCCAAAGCCAACCGTCCCCTCTATGAAGCTCGCCAGAAGGTCCACCCCAAGCGCGCCCGTGGCACGTTTCGTTCCATCAAATGGGTGGTGATGGTTGTCACGCTCGGCATCTACTATCTGTTGCCGTGGTTGCGATGGAACCGGGGTGACCATCTGCCCGATCAGGCCATACTCCTCGACTTTGCAAACCAGCGGCTCTTCTTTGGACCCTTCGAGATTTGGCCGCAGGAGTTTTATTATATCACAGGCCTCTTGGTGATCGCGGCGCTCGCCCTGTTCCTGGTGACCTCTCTCGCCGGCAGGGTCTGGTGTGGCTACGCTTGCCCCCAAACGGTGTGGACCGACTTGATGATTGCCGTGGAGCGTTTCTGGCAGGGTGATCGCAACGCCAGATTGCGTCTCGATAAATCGCCCTGGACGTTTGACAAGATCTACAAAAAGTCCGCAACCCACCTGTCCTGGCTCTTGATCGGTGTGGCGACAGGCGGTGCGCTGGTTTTTTATTTTCGCGATGCGCCGACGCTGGCACGCGAACTGGTGACCGGCACCGCTCCGGCCATCGCCTACCTGTTCCTAGGGATCTTCGCCTTCACCACCTATTTGCTCGGCGGCATCGCTCGCGAGCAGGTCTGCATCTACATGTGCCCGTGGCCGCGTATTCAAGGCGCGATGTTCGATCAGGATTCACTGCTCGTCAGCTATCGCGCTTATCGCGGCGAGCCCCGTGGCCCTCACAAGAAAAACGACACATGGCAGGGGCGTGGCGACTGCATTGCCTGCAGGCAGTGCGTCGTTGTCTGCCCCGTGGGCATCGATATCCGTCACGGTCCGCAGCTGGAGTGCATCCAATGCGCCCTTTGCATCGACGCCTGCAACGACATCATGAAGAAGGTGGGGCGCCCACAAAATCTCATCGCCTATGACACATTTCGCAATCTGGCTGCGGTCGAGGCTGGTGAAAAGGCCAAGTTCCGTCCCATACGACCACGAACGGTGCTCTACCTTGTGCTCATTCCGGTAATTCTGGCACTCATGATGGTTGGCTGGATGAACCGGTCGGAACTCGATGTGAGTGTGCTCCGCGATCGCAATCCACTTTTCGTCCGTTTGTCGGATGGCGGTATTCGTAACGGCTACACCATCAAGATCTTGAACAAGCGCTACGATCCGCGTGAGTTTCGCCTTTCAGTCAAAGGCCTCGACGCCGCCGAGCTGGACATTGTCGGCCTCGAAGACAATGAGACGCCGACGATCAGCGTGTTGCCGGACAATCTTCGTTCCATGAGAGTTTATCTGTCTCTTGGATCCGATGCCGTCAAGCAACTGTCAGACGAAGCCACACCGCTTGAATTTGTCGTGACCGATCTCGGCGACAGTGCGCAATCGGCGCGAAGCACCACATTCAGGAGACCGAAGCAATGACCGCCGCCACGGATCGGGGCCCGCGCATCGCCGGCCGCCATGTTCTGTTCGCGCTGCTCGCGTTCTTCGGTGTCATGTTCCTCGTCAACGCCATTTTCGTCTACTTCGCAATCTCTACGTTCAACGGCGTTGAGACCGGCGACGCTTATCGTCAGGGTTTGGCCTACAACTCACGCATCGCCGACGAGGATGCCGTTCGCTCTCGTGGTTGGCGCGGAAAAATGAACCTCGAGCCGTCCGGTAACCTCACGTTGTCGTTGACGGACAAATACGGTTCGGCGGTGCCTGGCCTTTTTGTCCGCGCCAAACTGGGCCGCCCGGCCACCGATAAGTTCGACCAGGCAATGACGCTTCAAGAGGTTGCGCCTGGCAACTACCAAGCACCCGCAGGGCCACTCGCCAAAGGCAACTGGGTGGTGGCGATTGAAGCCGAACAGGAGCGTAGCACCGGCCGCTTCATCGCCTACCGCATGAAGGAGCGGATATGGCTCTCGCCGAGCAAGTAAGCGCGACGGACATCGCGCGCGACGCTGTCGATCGACCGGTGTTGGCTCGCCAAGGGCACGACACCGCGCAGACCATCACGCTGATCGTCGAGAACATGAACTGCGGCGGCTGCATGCGCAAGATCGAACAGACGCTTGCGAGTACACCGGGCGTGCAATCCGCGCGGACCAACCTGTCCGCCAAACGCGTCACCGTCGTCGCCAACCCTGATGCGACCGACGCAGACCAACTGATTGGGCGATTGCGCTCTGTCGGCTACCGTGCCGCTGAACTTGTCGATAGCATCGGCACAGACGCGGCAAGGCCCGATCGTGATCTCTTGAAGTGTGTCGCGGTGGCCGGTTTCGCAGCCGCCAACATCATGCTGCTCTCGGTCTCCGTGTGGGCCGGCGTCGCGAGCGACATGGATCCGGCGGTCCAACGCCTTTTCCATTGGCTCTCGGCGCTGATTGCATTGCCGGCGATTTCCTATGCGGGGCAACCGTTTTTCCGTTCCGCGGCCGAGGCGCTCAAATCGTGGCGCCTCAACATGGACGTGCCGATCTCGCTCGCGGTTATCCTCGCCGCCGCCATGAGCCTCTACCAGACGATCCAAGGTGGCGAGCAGGTTTATTTCGATGCCAGCGTTACACTGCTATTTTTTCTCCTGATTGGGCGTTATCTCGATCAAAGCATGCGACGTCAGGCGCAGGGCGCGGCCCAAAATTTGCTCGCGCTCAAGGGTGCCTGGGTTACGACCGTCGACGAACTAGGTGCAACAAACCGAATTCCAGTTCGTGCGCTCGCCGCGGGAATGCGCGTCCTCGTCGCGGCAGGCGAGCGCGTTCCTGTCGATGGTCGTGTCGTTTCCGGCACCAGCGACATCGACGAGAGCTTACTTACAGGCGAGACGTTGCCGCGCACCGCGGCTCCGGGCGAACAGGTGTTTGCCGGCACGATTTGCCTGACCCACCCGCTGGAGATTGAAACCACTGCCGCCGACGACAAAACGGTGATCGCCGAGATTGCCCGGCTGATGGAGGCCGCCGAGCAAGCCAGGGGGCGCTACGTAAGGCTCGCTGATCGCGCCGCGAGCATCTATGCCCCCGCCGTCCATATCCTCGGGTTGCTGACATTTGTCGGTTGGTCGCTGTCCGGTGCCGGATGGGAGACGGCAATCACCGCGGCTATCGCCGTTCTCATCATCACTTGCCCATGTGCGCTCGCCCTGGCGGTGCCCGCGGTCCAGGTGGCGGCGACGAGCCGGCTCTTTGCCGACGGAACGATTATGAAAGTGGCGGACGGCCTGGAGCGGCTGGCGGAAATCGACACAGTTGTTTTCGACAAGACGGGCACCTTGACGATGGGCGAGCCCCGTCTCGGCAATGGCGGCGAAGTCGATGATGAGGCATTGAGCTCTGCCGCATCCCTGGCGGTTTCAAGTCGCCACCCCTATGCGCGGGCCATCGTCGCGGCGGCGGCGGAACGCGGTCTCAAGATTTTACCCGTCCAAGACGTTCATGAGGAGCCGGGTGCGGGCCTGCGCTCGGGCCATGGCGCTTCGCAGACGAGGTTGGGCTCGCCAGCATGGTGTGGCCTGCTGGAAGAGAGCAATGAAGACGCATCGCTTTGGCTCACCAGACCGGGAATGCCCGCTGTCGGGTTCGCCATGGAGGATAAATTGCGCAGCGACGCCGGCAACGTCGTTCACCGCCTTGAGGACGCTGGCCTCGCGATCGAACTCCTCTCCGGCGATCGCACAAGGCCGGTCGCACACATTGCGCAAAGCGCAGGCATCGCGACATGGCACGCGCGCCAACGGCCAAGCGATAAGATCGCGAGGATCGATGCGCTCACCGGGCGCGGCCATCGCGTGCTTATGGTTGGCGACGGTCTGAACGACGCCCCCGCGCTTGCCGCCGGTCACGCCTCGCTCTCGCCAGCCTCTGCCGCCGACATTAGCCAGATGGCGGCCGACACAATCTTTCAGGGTGACCGGCTTTCCCCGGTTGTCGAATTGTTGGCGGTCGCGCGCCGGGCCAGACGAATGGCCTTTGAGAATTTCGCCATCGCCGGCGCCTATAACGCCATTTGCATTCCGCTCGCCATGGCAGGGCTGGTAACGCCACTCATCGCCGCCATAGCCATGTCCGCTTCATCGATTTTGGTAACCGCAAACGCCTTGCGCTTGCGCACCATGGCTGTGAGGCTGAGCCCATGACGGCACTCGCATGGCTCATACCTGCGGCACTCTTCCTAGGCCTAATCGGCCTAGGGGCATTCCTTTGGGCGCTCAAGAGCGGCCAGTTCGAGGATCTCGATGGCGCCGCCTATCGCATCCTCGATGACGACGAGCCAGTCGTGCTCAACTCCAAGTCCGATCAAGATCGCGACGGGCGCTGATCCGCTTGCTATACCCCGGAATCCAAGTCGATCAAGTCTCGGAATGCGTGCCACGTGGCATGACCGATGAGCGGAAATGCGACCACCAGTCCGACAAATGCGGTCGCCACGCCAAAGGCCATCGCCGCCGCGATGATTGCCGCCCAAAGAGCCATCGCCCGTGGGTTCTTCAAGACGGCTCGCACACTCGTCGTCGCCGCGGTGATCACGTCCAATTCCCGCACCATGAGCAGTGGCACCGAAACCGCCGATAGCGCAAAGACCGTCCCCGCCAGGACGGCGCCGGCGACCGTTCCCACGATCAGTAATCCAAGGCCTCGGGGTGTGAACAGCAACGTCGAAATGAAAGATTCCGCCGGCGGCAGCGCGACACCGCCGAAGAAAAGCATGAACATCAGCAGGGCAATTTCGATCCAAACGAAGAATACGATCAACAGCAAAACGCCCATGAACGCGAGTTGACCTGGCGATCGCGTGCCAACGAACAAAACATCGGCCAAGCGAACAGGCTCACCGGTTTCAAGCCGATGGCTGACCTCATAGAGACCGACCCCGAGCATCGGACCAACCAGCAAAAAACCCCCGGTAAGCGCCAGGCTCAGCGACTGCCAACCAAACTGCGTCAGACCGGCAATCAATAGACCAGCGACAATTGCGAAAATCGCGCCGTAGAACAGACTGACTTGCGGCACCCGACAGAGGTCGCGCCAACCCGCAGCGAGCCACGACCATGGCGCATCGAATGACACTGTACGCACACTTGGCATCGCAGCAACGCCTGGCTTGTCGCTCGTGCCCACCTTGCCAATCGTTCCCGGCTCACTGCCCATCCTCGCCTCCCTTGTTTGATCGGCGTACACGTTTTGCAGCAGCGCCCCACCGCACCGCTACTGCAAAACGTGTGTGCTCACTCCATTTCATCACGACTTGGACGTCGGATGAAGCTCTAGTTGTTGTCGGACCGGCGCCAAGCTCCGCAATCAGTCCGGCAACGCGTCCACCGTGACGACACGAAACGTCCGCAAAGTATCGTCATGCTCCTTGATTGAGACGTATTCGCCCGGACGAAAGGCGTGTGCGCCGAACCGGTAGCCCGTTTCGTCGTCGTCTTCGTCACCATCGATGTCATAGTGAAATGCCCAAGACCCGCCAGGCTTGCGCACCAGATGACCGACCTCCTCGGGTTGATTGTTCCAAAACCGCCGGACCCGACACCGCTCACGATTGGATTTCCAGGCGGTCGCGTCGATGCGACCGTTGTCGTCGAGCGGTGCGACGAAGACGTACCCACACTCCCGACTGCCGTTCGGAAAGTCGTGATCGCGGGCAAGCTCGAGGCGAATGGCCTTCATTGACATGCGTCGCTCCCCTTTCCCATTCAGTGCGACATCAGCACCGGCACGGTCATGTGAGCCAACAGGTGCCTCGTCGCCCCACCAAACAGGGTTTCGCGAATGCGGGAGTGGCCGTAGCACCCCATGACCAGGAGATCGCAGCCCCGATCGGCCAGCCGCGAAAGCAATTCGTCGCCCACTTTGAGCTCACTCGTCGCCGAGGTCGCCGCCTCCAACGCCAATCCGTGCCGCGCCAGGTTGACAGCGAGGTCCTCGCCCGGCGATAGGCTCTCCTGCCCGCACCGCTGGCTGGGATTGACCGCCAGTATCTCGACGACGTCCGCGTCGGCGATGAGTGGTATGGCATCGAACGCTGCCCGTGCCGCCTCACGACTTGCATTCCAGGCAATCATCGGCCGTTTGCCGACATCCGTGAACGTGCCCGCCGACGGCACCACCAGCACAGGACGCCCACACCCCATCACGACACGAGGTACAAGATCCGCCCAAGCATCGAACGGATCATTATCCTCCTGGCCGAGGATCGTGAGGTCGGCCGTCATTGCCTGGCTGATAACCTCTGCCGCCAAGTCGGAGTACATGGCATCGTAGCTGCGCCACTCCGCCCGACAGTCAGCCTTCTCCACCGCCTTGTCAAACAGGCGATGCACCTCTTGGACTTCCTCACGCATTGCTTGGCGTTGCTTTTCAATCACGTCGTTGGGAATCTCGACGGCAAGCACGCCATAAAGAGGCACTCTCGCGACGATGCTCAGTCCGATGAGGTGCGCATCGTGCTTTCGCGCGAGCTTGGTTGCGAGCCGAAGCAAGCCGGGCGCGGTTTTGGGGTTGGGCAAATAGGTCAGAATCGTTTTCAGCGACATCGCTTTGCTCCATCGCGGTGTGTTTCGGTGGTTGGTACAGAGCCTAATGGCGCTGTCCCCTTGCGGCTTTGACCTCAGTCAATAGACCAAGCGGCATTGAGTTGTCCTTGAGCTATTGTAGCGCCAGGCGCATAAGAGCTTGAAATTATGGGTAGGATCGCTACGCGGCGCTATCCAAACGCCATCGGGTCTCCGACCATCGAATTGGACACCTCGATCTGCTTGAGCGCCCATTTGAGCTGCCGTCGTTGCCGGCTATCGAGGCGGTTCAGGATCACTTTGTTCGAAGGTCGGATGCCAGCTTCGATATCCTCGAGTTGCTGGGCAAGCACCTCACCAAGCAGTATCTCGTGCGCCGCAATGACATTGTTGGTGTCTTCGACATTGACCACGCCGAGTTCACGAACACCGGCCAGGCGATCCTCCGTCGCACGCACCCGAATGTCATGGCGCATCGCCAGCACCCGGGCCCCGCTCACCAACGGCATGAGGCCGCCCTTCTTGAGCTCGACCCGCCCCTCCTCGGTGATGATGTTGCCCAGAATGCCGAATGGCGGACGAAAATCAGTTGCGATCGCCGCCAAATTACGCAGAAAACCCGGAGCGCGATGGGCCTGCCCATAGGCGTAGTCCCAAAGCTCGCTTGCCAGGCTCTTCGGCCCCATCACTGACCGATGGTCGAAAAATATGTCGACGTGGAGGAGATCTTTGGGCTCGGCTCGGGCGATCCAGCCATGCACGATATTTTTCCATCCTTCGAGCGAATGGCGCCATTCCTTGTTTTTCGCCATCACACCGCCGTTGCAATAGGGCACGCCGACATCGTTCAACGTCTGCGCGATGCGGCTGCCGAGTTCAGCGAACCATGGGTCGCAGTCTTCCGCTGACTGAGTGTTGTCATAGACGATGGCGTTATCCTGGTCGGGCGAGAGCAGGGTTTCGCCGCGCCCACCCGATCCGAGCACCAGCACGCAGAAAGGTGCTGGCGGTTCGCCCATGCCCCGGCTGAGCATGTCAGCCTCGCCAAGCTGCGCCGTCCGGCGCGTCAAAGCGCAAAGCTCCTCGGCCACGACGGCAGAGATATTGCGCGCACCAATGCCTTCGTCCAACATACTGCGAGCCACTTCTGGAACCGAGGCCCAGATGGCCGCCAGTTCGGCCGTGCTCTTGGCGTGATCGATCTCGTCGCCGATGATGAGCGCTGCCTGCGCTCGCTGCCGCAAGAGATCCCCGGTCGTCACGGCTCCCTTGATCTCTCCGTCCTCGTCGATCACCGCCAGATGGCGAATCCCGCAACGGTCCATCCGGGCAATCGCCCGGTAGACGAAGGCGTACTCGGACACGGTAATGAGCGGTTGGCTCATGATCGCCTCGACCGAGCTTTGACGTGCTTCGGGCCCGCCCGCGAGTGCCCGCATCAAATCCCGCTCCGTGACGATGCCGAATTTGTCCGTCGCATCCGTGGCGCGCACGAACGTCGAACTCGTGCCGCGTTCAACCAAGCTTCTCGCGGCCTCGCCAACCGTGGTCCTGCCCTCGGCAATTAGCGCCGGCTCGCTCATGACGTCGCGGACCCGGTGGCGGTAGGGAAAGCTGTCGATCCGCGCCAATGCCCGCCGGATTGGTGGTGTGCCAGCGTCAGCTTGCGCCGGCGGTATCCAACCAATTTCCGCCTGCCGCGTGTTGGCATCGGGGAAGGCCCGCATGGCGCCTTCGGCTTCCGCGACCGTATTGACTCCTTGCTGGCGAAGCTTGGGGATCAGCTCGACGAAAATCCTGCC
>JAUVMS010000216.1 GCA_030600135.1 Hyphomicrobiales bacterium
ACAGGAGATCGACGTCGGCGGCGTAAGGGTCCGTGCGCTCCGGCTCTCCTACGTCGGCGAACTTGGATGGGAATTGCACATCCCGATGGCGCATATGGCCGGAGTGTTCGATGCGCTGGTCGAGGCCGGCGAGGCTTACGATCTGCGCCACTTCGGAGCCTATGCCATGAATGCCATGCGGCTCGAGAAGGGCTATCGGGCCTGGGGCTTGGACTTGACAACCGAGCGTACGCCCTTGGAAGCGGGTCTCGAGTTCCTGGTCAAGCCGGAGGGACGACAATTCGTTGGCCGCGATGCGATGTTCGACCGCGAACAGCACCCTGACCGCTGGCGCATGGTGTTGCTCGCCCTCGAGGCACGTGACGTCATTCCGTTTTACGCTCACACGGTCATGAGTGACGGCGAGCCAGCCGGCATTGTCACTTCCGGCACCTATGGTGCTCGCGTCGATCGCGTATTGGCGCTCGCCTATTTGACGCCCGCAGCCCCCCGCGATGCCACCAACCTCACCGTGAACATCATCGGCGAAGATGTGCCCGCCCGCGTCCTAGAGACACCGCCTTATGATCCCGAGAACGCCCTGCTGAAGGCTTGAGCCGAGCCCGATCCCGGCGATCTCAACCGCCCCGGTCCTACTCGGCGGCCTCCTTGACGGCCACCGGTTCGATCTTGGCGGCGCAGAACTTGAACTCCGGAATCTTGCCGACGGGATCGAGCTGCGGATTGGTGAGCAGATTGGCGGCCGCTTCGACGTAGGCGAAAGGCATGAACACCATGTCGGGCTGGATGGCCTCGTCGGCGCGCGCTGCGAGTTCTACCACGCCGCGGCGGGTCGTGATCCGCAACGTATCGCCAGGTGAAACGCCAAGCCTGCGCAACGTCAGCGGATTGAGGCTCGCGGTCGGCGACGGCTCGATGGCATCGAGATCGGAGGCCCGCCTGGTCATGGCCCCGGTGTGCCAATGCTCGAGCTGGCGACCGGTCGTCAGGATGAAGGGGTAATCCTCGTCCGGCAGCTCGTCCGGCGAAATGATTGAAGCAGGAACCATAGTGGCGCGACCGGTTTCGGTCGGGAACCGATCGCCGAATACGATCGCCTCACCCGGATGATCCTCGGATGGACACGGATAGGTCACAACGTCCTCGGCCATCAAGCGGTCCCACGTAATGTTGTCGAACGAGCCCATACCCCGCTTCATTTCGGCAAAGACGTCGGAGGGGTGTTTATAGTCCCAATTGAGACCGAGGCGGTTGGCGAGGTCGACGGTGATGGCCCAATCCTCACGCGCCTCGCCGGGGGCGTCGAGGGCCTTGCGACCCATTTGCACCTGGCGGTTGGTGTTGGTGACCGTGCCATTCTTCTCCGGCCAAGCGCTCGCCGGCAAAACGACGTCGGCAAACATCGCCGTTTCGGTCAGGAAAATGTCCTGCACCACGAGATGTTCGAGGCTCTGCAACGCGTGGCGGGCATGGTTGGCATCGGGGTCCGACATCGCCGGGTTTTCGCCCAGCACGTACATGCCCTTGATCTCGCCGCGATCGATGGCGTCGATAATCTCGACAACCGTTAGACCCGGCTCGGGATCGAGATTTTTTGCATCCCAAATATTAGACCAGAGCTTTAGATTGTCGTCCTGGGCGACATTCATGTAGTCCGGGAAAACCATCGGGATGAGGCCCGCATCGGATGCACCTTGAACATTGTTTTGCCCGCGCAGCGGATGCAGACCCGTGCCGGAACGGCCAACTTGGCCGCACATTAACGCCAATGAGATCAAGCAGCGTGCGTTATCCGTACCATGCACGTGCTGCGAGATGCCCATGCCCCAAAATATGATGGCATTCGAGGCCTGGCCGAAAGCGCGGGCAACGGTGCGAATCGCTTCAGGCTCGATGCCGCAGACCTCGGCCATCTTTTCCGGCGGGTAATTGGCGAGATGTTGTTTTAGGCGCTCGAACCCTTCCGTGTGGGCCTGGATGTATTGCTCGTCATACATCTCCTCCTCGACGATCACGTTCATGATCGCATTGAGGAGAGAGACATCCGCGCCAGGGCGGAACTGCAGCATGTGCGTGGCGTACTTTTTGAGGGCCTGGCCACGCGGGTCCATGACGATCAACATGGCGCCACGTTTGGCTGCTTGCTTGAAATAGGTGGCGGCGACTGGATGGTTGTTGGTTGGATTGGCGCCAATGACGACAATGACGTCGGAGTTTTGGCACTCGCCAAATGTCGCTGTGACCGCGCCTGAGCCGATGCCTTCCATCAGCGCCGCCACGGACGAGGCGTGGCAAAGCCTCGTGCAATGATCGACATTGTTGTGGCCGAAGCCGGTGCGTATGAGCTTTTGAAAGAGATAGGCCTCCTCGTTGGAGCATTTGGCAGAACCGAAGCCGGCAACGGCACGCCCACCATGGGCATCGCGCAGACCGACAAGCCCATTGGCTGCGGCGTCGAGCGCTTCTTCCCACGTCGCTTCGCGGAAGTGAGTCAGTGGGTTGGCCGGATCCATGTTGAGGCCCTTGGGCGCGCCCTCCTTGCGGATGAGCGGCTTGGTCAAGCGCTCTGAATTATGGACGTAGTCAAAGCCGAAACGGCCCTTGACGCAGAGCCGGTTTTCGTTGGCTGGACCGTTCTTGCCCTCTACGTAGGCGATCTTGTCATCGCGGATCTTGTAAGTGATCTGACAGCCGACGCCGCAATAGGGGCAAACGCTTTCCACCTCGCGCTCGGCGCCGCGGGTGCCAACCTGGGTTTCGGCATTAACAATGGACTTGGGCATGAGCGCGCCCGTCGGGCAGGCTTGAACGCACTCGCCACAGGCGACGCAGGTGGAGGCGCCCATTGGGTCGTCGAAATCAAAAACAACCTTGGAGTCGGCGCCACGAAAAGCCATGCCGATGACATCGTTGACCTGAACTTCGCGGCAGGCCCGCACGCAGAGCCCGCAGGTGATGCAGGCATCGAGATTGACCGCCATCGAGGGATGGGAGACGTCGCTCGCCGGCAGTTCGCGAGCAGGAAATCTGGAGTGTGCTACGCTTTGCGCCTCGGCCCAGTGCCAGAATTTCGCGGCGCCATCGTGCGCCACGTCCTTGGCGGGCTGATCTGCGACAAGCAACTCCATCACCATCTTGCGCGCATTCTCGGCGCGCGCCGTCTGGCTCTTGACGACCATTCCGGGTGTCGGGGTGCGGATGCACGATGCGGCCAGCGTGCGCTCGCCTTCGATCTCGACCATGCAGGCCCGGCAATTTCCGTCCGCTCGATAACCGGGCTCCGGCAGCCAGCAGAGATGAGGAATCGTAACCCCTTCTCGCTCAGCCACCTGCCAGATGGTCTCATCCGGTCCGGCAGTGACGTCCTTGCCATCAAGACTGAATGCTATTTTGTCGCTCATTTCAATTGGCTCTCGGTGCTTGGGGCATCATCGCCTGACGGATCAATCGCCACCATGCTGGTGGCGAGGTTCGTGCGCCCCACGATAACCTCGCAGTTTCGCATATTTTAGGTGCTGATGCCGGTTGAGCAGCGGCGCGGTTTCAAGATGAGCCTGAAGATGGATCTGACGAAGTTTGGCGCGGAGTTGGGCCGCCTCTTCGGTAAGCTTTACCAGTCGCGATCGATCGATTTGCTTGCTCCGAAAGCCGTCATCCAGTGCTCGCTCGGTGGCCACATAGTCATGGCCAATACGCATTGCTTGGGCCTGCATTGCTTCGAAGATGCGCTCAATCGCCGCTTGCTGAGCTGAGCTCAACGAGAGTTTGTTCGCCAAATCCAAAACATGACGCGGGCCTGGATATCCGTTCAACTCGGCGGGTTTTGCCTGCCCCCACCCGCGCCCGGAAAGCAATTCCTCGACATCTTCGGCTGATAGGGATTTTATCGCCCGGTACTCCTCGCCCACATAAGGGGATTTGGCGTAAGTCTCTCCGGTCGCCAGAACATTTGAAGCCGTAAGGCCAACAAGCGCAAAAGCAACTGCCAGAAGCCGTCCAAGGAAGCTATGGCGTCGTCCGGTCATGCGAAATCCTCCCGGAAATATTTGATTGCCGAGCGTATCGGGTTGGGTGCCGCCTGGCCAAGGCCGCAAATAGAAGCGTCCGCCATGGCCTGGCAGAGCTCTTCGAGAAGTGCGTCATCCCAACGATCGCGGGACATGAGCTTAACTGCCTTTTCGCAGCCAATGCGGCAGGGGGTGCACTGGCCGCAGCTCTCATCCTCAAAGAATTTTAGAAGATTTATGGCAACGTCCTTGATGTTGTCCTGCTCGGATAGGATGACGACTGCGTGTGAACCGACAAAGCAGCCGTGCTCCTCCAACTGACCGAAGTCGAGAGGAAGATCGCCCATACTGGCCGGCAGGATGCCGCCTGATGCGCCGCCGGGCAGGTAGCCCTTGAAGGCATGACCATCGGCCATGCCACCGCAGCGCGCAATCAAATCGCGAACCGTGGAGCCCGCGGGCGCGAGGACCACGCCAGGCTCCTTGAGCCGACCAGAGACCGAATATGAGCGCAAGCCCTTGGCGCCGTTGACACCTTGGGAGGCGAACCAAGCGGCGCCTTTTTCCACGATTTCGCGGATCCAATAGAGCGTCTCGACGTTGTGGTTAAGGGTCGGGCGACCAAACAAGCCGACCTCGGCGATATAGGGTGGGCGATGGCGAGGCAAACCGCGCTTGCCCTCAATGCTCTCGATCATCGCCGATTCCTCGCCACAGATGTAGGCGCCGGCGCCACGTCGAACTTCGAGGAAACCCGGCTCGGTCGTGCCGGCCGCCTCGAGCGCGGCAATCTCCTTGGCCAAAATTTTAAGGACGGCCGGATATTCGTCACGCATATAGATGTAACAGCGCTCGGCCTCGACAGCCCATGCGGCGATGAGCGCGCCTTCAATGAAACGGTGCGGATCGCGCTCGAGCCAATAGCGATCCTTGAAGGTGCCGGGCTCGCCCTCGTCGCCATTCACGGTCATCAGCCGCGGCCCCTCGTAGCCGCGCACGAATTGCCACTTGCGACCAGCGGGAAAACCGGCGCCGCCGAGGCCGCGCAGGTCGCCATCGGAGAGAATCTGGATAATTTCGTCAGGTGTGCGCTCGCCCGATCGGCAGGCTGCGAACAGTTTATAGCCGCCGTCAGCCGTATATGCCTCGAGCCCCACATAGTCCGGCATATCGGGGTGACGCTCGCCGGATTGCACCGTGGCAATCACACTATCCGGCGTCGCGTGATCGACGTGGTGGTGGCCGACTTCGCAAACAGGTGCCGCGTCACAGCGGCCCATGCAGGGTGCGCGCACCACGCGGACATCTTTCGGGTCGGTGCCGGCCGCGAGCGCCGACAAAAGCGCCTCGGCGCCGAGCATCTCACAGGTCAGAGAATCGCAAACCCGAACGGTCGTTGCCGGTGGTGGCGTCTCGTCCTCGAGCACCACGTCAAAGTGGGCATAGAACGTGGTAACCTCATAAACCTCCGCCTGCGGCAGGTTCATGTCCTCAGCCAAGGCTCGCAGGTGCCGCGCCGAAACGTGGCCGTAGGCGTCCTGGATCAAATGAATGTGTTCAATGAGCAAATCGCGGGCTCGGGCACGTTCACCGAGGAGGGCGCGAACTTCGTCAAGCGCCTCCGGCTCAATGATCCGCCCCTTTGGAAACGGACGCGCATTCTTGCCCCTTCCCCGCATTCTCTCGGCGTAATTCATCAAGTCATACCTTGCCCGCGCTCGTCATTGTCGTGCACCCGCTGCCAAGCGAAATCTGGCAAACAACACTGGGCAATGCTGCCAGTTCGTCAAGCACCTTATCTAGTGCGCTGTCAACGACTGAGATTCTTGATTCACACTCTCTGGGATACCATATACCAAAACTACTTGCGGACGTCGAGAGCCCAGTTGGTCAAGGTCTTAGAAAACCCACGTGCGCAATGCACCTCCATTTTCGACATGTGCATGTCGCTGCAGCGCTTTTGTCGCTGGCGCGGCCGCGCGACTACTCCAACCACGCCTTGGAGAACCAACGGGCCCTGCCCCCAGTGCGTTCCCGGACGCTCATGGATCGAAGAAGTCCTATTCGGGTAGCCCGGCGGACCGAAGCACATCGGCTAATTGTGCCGGTCTCGCTGCATCTTTATATGGCTGCTTGGTGACGTAAGA
>JAUVMS010000470.1 GCA_030600135.1 Hyphomicrobiales bacterium
GCGATGCCGATCGTCGTCAAAACATACGGCCACCGCGGCGCGCGCTCGCTCTCGTCAACCTCGTCGCGGAACAGGACCGCCGGGCTGACACGCTCGGCCCGACCAAGCGGCCAAAGCACGAACACCAGCGCCACCAACAGCCCGTAGGCCGCCGCGAGCAACGCGGTCCGCAACTCGAAAGTAATCACCAACTCGATGGGCAGAACGCTCCGATAAACCCAAGCCACCGCGTGCGGCAGCACATAGCCGAGCGCCAACCCGATGACGATCCCGAGGAGCGCCAGCACAAGCACTTCGATCAGGTAGATCGTGAATACCGTTCGGTTGGTTGCGCCGAGCGATTTGAACGTCGCAATCACCTTGCGTTTGCGATCGATATAGCTGGCGACCGCGTTGGCCACGCCGACACCGCCCACCAGCATGGCCGTAAGTCCCACGAGGATCAGAAAATGACTGACCCTGTCGATGGCACGGCGCACGCCTGGTGCCGGATCACGGCGGTCGCGAATTTGAAAGCCCGCCTCGAGAAAGCGTTTCGTTAGCGCTGAATTTGTCTCCGCAAGCCCCTTGTCGCCAAGCAACTGGCCATCGCCGATCGCCATGCGATAGCGCCACCGAATAAGGCTCCCAGGCTGCACGAGGCCCGTCGCGGCCAATGTCTCCAAAGACATCAATATACGAGGACCAAAACTCGCCCGACCCGAAAACTTGTCGGGTTCATTCTCGACCAGCGCCGCCACGGTCACCGGCAGTGTGCCCAGCTGAACGACGTCCCCGATCGCAATTTGCAACCGCTCCATCAGCAGTGGCGCAACCGCTACCGAGTCCTTTTGCCGCAACACGGCGGTGGCGGCCGCCTCGCCCGATAGCTCGAGCGCACCGACCAATGGATAGCGCTTGTCGACCGCCTTGATCTCCACCAGCGCACTTTTCGAAGCCGCGCTGCCCGGCCGTCCTTTACGTGCCATGGCTCGCATGGTTGCGGCTTCACTAAGCGTGCCGATCCGGGCAAATGCTTGCCGCTCGCCATCTGATGCGCGCTTGTGGATGCGCGTGATCTCCAGATCACCGCCGAGCATCACCCGTCCTTCGCGGGCAAATCCGGCACCGATCGCATCTGTCAACGCGCCAATGCCGGCTATAGCCGCAACCCCCAGCGCAATGCAGGTGACGAAAACCGCGAACCCTCGTGTCTCGCCCCTCAGATCGCGAAATGCCAAGACGAGCGATCGGGGCAGGCGCCACGCCCGTTTCGCCCGTGGGACTTCGATTGCCTCGCTAGTCATGCGGCCTCCAGCGGTCGGGTATCATCGACCACTTTGCCATCCCGCATGGCGACAATCCGCTCGCACCGTCCGGCAAGATCGAGATCGTGGGTGACCAGCACAAGCGTCATATTTCTCTGCCCCCTCAAGGCGAAAAGCAAATCCATCACCGCCTCTCCCGAACGCTGATCGAGATTGCCCGTCGGCTCGTCCGCCAACAGCAGGCGGGGCTCATTGGCAATCGCCCGTGCAATGGCGACGCGCTGCTGCTCGCCGCCTGAAAGCTGGGCCGGGAAATGCTCGGTGCGATGGCCGAGGCCGACATCCGCGAGTGCTTGGGCGGAGATGGAAAACGGATCCTCAGCACCGGCAAATTCCAGCGGCAGCGCGACATTTTCAAGCGCCGTCATGGTCGGAACGAGGTGAAACGATTGAAAAACGATACCAATATTGGCACCCCGTGCGCGCGCCAATGCGTCCTCGCCGAGGTTCGTGAAGTCTTTGCCTACGACGTGCACCCGACCCGCGCTCGCCCGCTCGAGCCCCGCCACGAGCATGAGGAGTGATGTCTTGCCGGAACCGCTTGGCCCAACGATGCCAACGGCTTCACCCGCCGCCACCTCGATGTCGATGCCACGCAGGATGTCAACCGGACCAGCGCGACTCGACAGCACCAAATGCACGTCCTCGAGGGTCATGATGTTGCTTGAACGATTGCTCATGATCGGCTCATTGATGTGGAAGCCTCGTCAACGATGTGGAAGCCTTGTCACCTCACCCGGGCGTTTCTACGTCAAAGCTCAGATTCGGACCACTGCGGGAGCATGTGATGACAGCAACGGTGTGCAGCAAGTCCAAAACGTTGCGAGCAACCACTTTCCTTCGCCGGGCGTTGAGAGCCGTTGCGATGGGCACCTTCGCCCTGGCCCTCACCAGCGCTACCGTCGTCGCCAAGCCTCTGAAGATTATCGCCTTCGGTGACAGCCTGACGGCCGGCTATCTACTACCTCCCGACAAGAGCTTTCCAGCGCAACTCGAGCGCGTGCTGATTGAGCGTGGTCACGATGTTGTGATCCAGAACGCCGGCGTCTCCGGTGACACCGCCAAGTCGGGGCTGGACCGGTTCGATTGGGCGATACCGGAGGACGCCGACGCCGTCATTTTGGAATTGGGAGCCAACGATGCGCTGAGAGGTCTCGATCCAGCCCGCGCCCAAGCCTCCCTCGATGAGATTGCTAGCCGGCTCAAGGCCCGCAACATCCCGCTGTTGATCGCTGGCATGAGTGCACCGAGGAGCCTTGGCGAAGATTATGTCGCCCAGTTCGACGCGATTTTTCCAAAGCTCGCCCAAAAATACGATGCGATCCTCTATCCCTTCTTTCTCGAGGGCGTCGCCTTCGACCCCATGCTCAACCTCGCCGACGGCCTCCACCCCAATGCCGATGGCGTTGCCGTAATCGTCACCAACATCATGGGCCCGGTCGAAGAGCTGGTGAAGCGTGCCCAAAGCCGGCGCGCGCTCGCGGGTGGCTGACCTGCCCTGCTGGGCTCACTGCAACCGATCTCGACTCGCCCACGTCACTCCGCTACCAGAGCCCATCACAAGAACAAGCATCGGATCAGATCATGGAATTTCGCCAGCTCGGCCGCACGGATCTCGAGGTGAGCGCCATTTGCCTCGGGTCGATGACGTGGGGCGAGCAGAACACCGAGGCTCAAGGCCACGCCCAACTGGACTTGGCGCTCGAGCGAGGCGTGAATTTCGTCGATGCCGCCGAGATGTATCCGATCCCGCCGCGGGCGGAAACCCAAGGCCGCACGGAAGAGATCATCGGCACCTGGTTGGAAGCGCGCAAGTGCAGGGACAAGGTGATTGTTGCAACCAAGGTCGCCGGCCGCAGCACGCGACTGAAATGGTTGCGCCAAGCCGGCACC
>JAUVMS010000267.1 GCA_030600135.1 Hyphomicrobiales bacterium
CACGAAATCATGGAAATAGGCCATGGCATAACCGACCAGCCGATCGAGTTCGGGATGGTTTTCAGGCGTGGCATCGGGTGCATAGCGGGCAATAAAGCCCCACAGCGTATCTTTGTCGTGGGCGTTTGAGGCGCCCACCAGATTGAGTAAGAGATTGAAGGTTATCGGTAAGTCGACCTTGGGCGGCGTGCCCCGATGGATGTGAAATACCGAGTTGGACAGCCGGGACTTGGCATCCTGCTCGGCATACTTGTCGAGAAAAATGAGATACTCATCGACCGTCTTGGGGATGATATCGAAATGCAACCGCTTGGCCGCCCTCGGCTTTTGGAACATGAATTGGGACAGGCTTTCCGGGCTTGCATAGGTCAGCCACTCCTGAATGGACAAGCCGTTGCCCCTGGACTTTGAAATCTTTTCGCCATTGGCATCAAGGAAGAGTTCGAAGTTGAAGCCTTCGGGCGGCGTGCCACCGAGAGTGCGGCAGATGCGCGACGACAGCGTCACGGAATCGATCAGATCCTTGCCCGACATCTCATAGTCGACGCCCAGCGCGACCCAACGCAGTGCCCAATCTGCTTTCCACTGACACTTGACGTGACCGCCCGTTACCGGCGTTTCGACAAGTTCGTCGGTTTCCGGGTCTCGGTAGACGATGGCGCCGACATCGAGCTTGCGCTCGACGACCGGTACTTGCAGGACGCGTCCAGTGCGCGGACAAATGGGTAGAAAAGGCGAGTAGGTTTTTTGGCGCTCGGGGCCGATCGTCGGCAGGATGATGGCCATGACGTCATCGTACACCGCGAGCATCTTCAAAAGCGTGGCATCGAATTGACCCGAGCGGTAGCACTCAGTCGAAGAAAAGAATTCGTACTCGAATTCGAACTGGTCGAGGAAGTGACGCAGCCGGGCATTGTTGTGGTGCGCGAAACTCTCGTACTCGTTTGAGAACGGGTCCGGGACGCTGGTTAGTGGTTTGTCCAAGTGAGCCGCCAGCATGTCCTGGTTGGGCACGTTGGTTGGGACTTTGCGGAAACCGTCCATGTCGTCGGAAAAGCAAATGAGGCGCGACCGGCGATCGGACAGCATCGAAAAGGCGTGGCGCACCATCGCGGTGCGAGCGACCTCGCCGAATGTGCCGATATGGGGTACGCCCGACGGACCGTAGCCGGTCTCGAATATCGCGATCTTCTGCGGATCCTCGAGCCGCTCGAGCCGGGCGATGAGACGCCTGGCTTCCTCGAAAGGCCACGCCTTGGTGGTCGCCGCTGCCTCGAGCAGCGTGGGATCGGGCTCAGTGTTCATGGTTTCTCACTTGGTCCCCTCAAAGAGTGCTCGGGGGAACAGAAATTTTCATTTGTTCGAGTTGAGTGGCAAAGTAGTGAGCCGCCGAAGTTGGGTCAATGATACAGGAGCGGCGTGTCACACCTCGTCTCGTGCCGGTCGCGAGTTGCCCAGCAAGGGCAAATCCTCTATGGGAGCGCGGAGGAACCCGTGTGACAGTGGTGGTCGTTGGATGGCGGAGCAAGGCGAGCGCCAGTGATCACGCGAATGCTGAACAAGTTGATTAAGGGAGTGCCGACGGATGTCCGATCACCTCAATTATCATGAGGCCCTCATCTACGTGATGGTGACCATGTCAGCCGTCGACCGGAACATGACGGACGAGGAGCTGGCTCGGATCGGCACCGTTGTTCGAGACCTACCTGTTTTTCACGGTTTCGACCCTGAGGGTTTGGTCATGGTGGCGCAAGCTTGCGGCGAGCAGCTCTCGACTGACGACGGGCTCAGCCGCGTGCTGAACATGGTTGGTGCTGGATTGCCGGGCAAGCTGCGCGAGACGGCTTATGCGGTGGCCGTCGAGGTGGCCGCGGCCGATCTCGACATCAAGCAGGAGGAGTTGCGCTTCCTATCATTGCTGCGTGACCAGCTCGGGCTCGACAAATTGACCACTGCCGCGATCGAACGTGGGGCACGGGCGCGCTATCAAATGGCTTGATTGGTTCGCTCGGGTGCCGCAACCGACCATTTGTCCCCCGCCCAGTAGAGAAGTTTGATGTCAGAGTACACACTCTATTGTTTCGCCCAGTCCGGTAATGCCTACAAGACCGCTCTCATGCTGGAGCTTTGCAAGTTGGATTGGCAAGCCAAGTTCGTCGATTTTTTCAACGGTGAAGCACGCTCCCCCGACTATCGCGCGATAAACGAGATGGGAGAGGTTCCTGTCCTGCTCCACGGTGACGCGAGACTGACGCAGACCGGCGTCATTCTCGACTACCTTGCGGGTATGACCGGGCGTTTCGGCGCGAAAACGCCAGAGGAGGGGCGCGAGATCCTGCGCTGGCTGTTTTGGGACAATCACAAACTGACGAGCTACACGGCGACATATCGGTTCCTAATCAACTTCGCCCAAACAGGAACGACGCCGGTGACGCAGTTCCTCGAGCAGCGAATGCGCACTGCGTTCAAGGTGCTGGACGAGCGGTTGGAGGATCGCGATTGGATTGTCGGCACCAATGCTTCGATCGCCGATATCTCAGCCTGCGGCTACTTGTTTTGGCCGGACGAGTTCGGTGTTGATTGGCGGGACTATCCGGGCATTGGTGCTTGGCTCGAACGCATCAAGGCAATCGATGGATGGCGCGCGCCCTATGACCTCATGCCAGGCCATGCCGATCTTGAACAGCCACGAGACTAATCAAGCTCAGGCGAAATTAACGTGTCAGGCGATTTCGGTACGATTGCCAGATTGATTTCGTGTGGCGAAATCCGTCGGGCCTAACCATGACGGTCGCCTGCGCGGCCAATTGCGACAGATCCAAACGAGGTCCAATGCATGGGTGACTTTGCCAAAAACGACGTCATAGCCGAGAGGTCGACGCGCTTTGGTGCACGGCCAGCCGAGCTTTGGGGCGAGGCCGTTGGAACCGGTTTCCTGCTGGCCGGCATCGTCGGCTCTGGCATCATGGCGGAAAAGCTCGCGAACGGTAACGTGGGGCTTGCGCTCTTCATGCATGCGGCCACCGTGGGAGCTTTGTTGGTGGTTCTCGTGTTGAGTTTTGGTGCGGTCTCAGGGGCGCACTTCAATCCGGCGGTGACGTTTGCGTTTTGGTTGCGGCGAGAGATCGCGACGGCCAAGGCGGTGGCGTACGTGCTGGTGCAACTGATAGCGGCCATCATCGGCGTCGTGGTTGCGCATTTGATGTTCGAAATGCCGATGCTTGCCGTCGGGGCGCAGGCGCGAACGGGGGCCGGGCAATGGCTCGGCGAAATGGTTGCGACGTTCGCATTGGTGTTCGCAATTTTGGCAACCGTCCGGCACGCGCGCCAAGCCGTGCCCTATGCCGTCGGTCTTGTGGTGATGAGCGGCATCCTCTACACGTCATCGACGTGCTTCGCCAATCCGGCGGTGACCGTGGCGCGCGCCTTTACTGACACGTTTACTGCGATACGTCCCGTTGATGCCTTCGGCTTCATTGCCGCACAGTTGCTAGCGGCGGCGCTTGCGGTGGGCGCCGCGCGCGTGATCCTTGCGGAGCAAGAGTGATCTCAAGAAGAACGGACTGTGTTGAGGGAGGAGGCGATGATGCATCGGCCCCCTCGCGTGCATCTCAACCGTAGGTCGTCACTCGGTCAATGCCGTCAGGCGGCATGGACCATCTTGCTGCGCAGGTCGAGGACCGCCAACATGAAACCTCTGGAGTCGTCAAAGGCTTCCTCGAACAGCGATAGATAGGTCGGGCACGACGGCATGATGTCGCCGATGACCTCGCCATACTCGAAACGCAGATTGGCTTCGTGTTTCTTGGCAATACGTTGCATGCGCGCATTCTCGGCCAAACAGCTCATGTAGAGATGCTCGACACCGCGATTGCGGGCGGCGCGTATGACCCGACCCATCAGCTCAGTCCCCAGTCCCCTGTCTTGCCAGTCCCGCTCAACCGAAAAAGCCCCTTCCGCGTCCGCGCCCCACGAATCGCCCAGTTTGCGCAGCTCTGCCGCCGCGTGGACCTCGCCATCGACGAAGAACCCGTAGGTCAGGCTATTGAGGTCGCTCATTCGCGAGGCGTAATCGGAAATGAAGGTTTCCGAGACGCCATGGCCGAAGCGCATGCGCCGATTGTCCTGGTCCAAGCGGAGCAAGTGAGATTGGAATTTGTCCGACTCGGTTGCCCAGAGTTTTCTTATGGTTCCTCCCCAGAAGGTGGATTCCGTCATTGGAAACTCCTTTCTGGTCACCCTGCAAAACGCATAGATTGTGCACCGCGATAGAATTTTCAATACCGTCTGCTGCGATGCACAAAAGATCACGCGTTTGCGATGTCTGTGTCAATGCAAAAACTTGATTTGTGCCCAACGAGATGGTTGCCCGGTGCACGAATGGACCGGTGCATGGGGCTTGGAGCCTTGCTGCATCAAGGTGTCGCATGGTTTTGCCGAGTGCCAGAATGCGTGAACTAACCTGTTGAAATTGCTCAGTGAGATGTTGTTTTTTGGAAGTGAGTGCGGCGGTGAGGCAGTATTCGGTTGAGTTGTGCGCTCAGAAATCGGAGGTCGCTGGGGATTGCCGGGCGTGGATGGGCAATTTGATCGGGAAGTTGTTGCGGCAGTGCACACTCCGTGTGGTGAGAGTGCCGAAAATTCCTTAATGCACGCCAAGCCTTGCATCGCTGAATGCAAGGAAGCTGTCGATGCTTGACGTCGTTGTTCGGTGCGGTTAGCCCATGCGGCCATGCCTGAGGGGCCCTTAAGTCAATATCGCGCAATGGTGAGTGCCGGTGAACTCGAGCCGGATCCGTCACAGCTGCTGGCGGCGGAAAAGTTGCAGCTGCTCGCCAATCGCCTGAACGTGTACGAGCCTCCGGCGCGGACCGACATCTTCTCGTTTTTCACGCGGCGCAGAGGCGAGGTGCCGAAAGGGCTCTACCTGTTCGGTGGCGTCGGGCGCGGCAAGACCATGCTTGGATCTGTTCTATGCAACGATCGACTTCGAGAAGAAGCGTCGGGCGCACTTTCACGAATTCATGGCCGACGTGCACGAGCGTATCGGACAGGCGCGCAAACACCACGAGGGTGACCCCATGCCCCGGGTGGGCCGCGATATTGCCGAAACGGCGCAACTGCTTTGCTTCGACGAACTGCATGTGACCGATATCGCCGATGCGATGATCCTCGGGCGGCTCTTCACGACGCTCTTTGCCAACAACGTCATCGTCATCGCAACGTCAAATGCGGCGCCGAGCGAACTCTACAAAGACGGCCTCAACCGCCAGCTTTTCGTACCGTTCATCGAGCTGCTCGAGGACAAAATGGAGGTGTTTGCGCTCGAAGCGCGCAAGGATTATCGGCTCGAAAAGCTGCAGGGCAGTCCGCTCTATTTCTCACCTGCCGACGACGCGGCGCGCCACGCCATGCGGTTGGCCTGGAGGCGGTTGACGGGTGTCGAGACCGGTGAGGCGACGACTTTGCTGGTCAAAGGCCGCCAGGTGGAAATCCCCGAAGCCCATGGCGGCGCGGCCTATTTTACCTATGAAACGATATTCGAGCCGGCGCTCGGTCCCAATGACTACCTGGCGATTGCCGA
>JAUVMS010000185.1 GCA_030600135.1 Hyphomicrobiales bacterium
CATCTCTTTGTCAGAGGATGCGGACGGCCGCGGTTGGTCCCCTGTGCTCTGCCCGGGCTTGTTCAGGGTCGGCATCTTGGGCCCGACCGATCGTATGACCGATCTCGTAGTGCTCTCGGGAGGACTGTTCGACGCCGGCCGCGATGGAGCGATCGACGGATGCGAGGACAGCGCCGAGACTGCGTGCGCGCGCTTGCCCCGAGCGCGACGACCTTCTTACTGTCATCGGCGATCACCACCATGCGCTCCGACGCAGCGGCGACAATCTTTTCTCGCAGGAGCGCGCCGCCCCCGCCTTTGATGAGGCGCAGTTCGCTGTCAATTTCATCTGCGCCATCGATCGTCAGGTCGAGGAATGGGTCCTCGTCGAGCGTGACCAACGGAATATTCAGCGACTGAGCTTGTTGCGCCGTCGCCTCCGAGGTCGCCACGCACTTGACCTCCAGGCCATCAGCCACTTTGGCGCCGAGCAGAGCAACGAATTTGCTCGCCGTGGAACCCGTTCCCAAACCGAGCCGCATGCCCGATTGGACGAACTCGAGGGCCTTTTCGGCCGCCACCGATTTCAAAGCGTCTTGTTCCATAATTTTTTCCGGTCGCGCGAACAGTTCATTCGCTAGCCCAACAGCTGTTGCGCCTCGAGATCCCACCCGAGACGCACTTGGCAACGCTCGCCGCGCCAGAAATCCAACTTGCCAAAGTCAGCTGTCGAGACCACCCATGAGCATGTACTTCATCTCGAGGAATTCCTCGATTCCATGGTGCGAGCCTTCGCGACCAAGCCCCGACTCCTTAACGCCGCCGAACGGCGCCACTTCCGTCGAGATAATACCCTCGTTGATGCCGACAATCCCGTATTCAAGTGCCTCGCCAACACGCCAAACCCGTGCCAAATCCTTGGAATAGAAATAGGCTGCCAACCCGAATTCGGTGTCGTTGGCGAGTTCGATCGCCTCGTCATCGGTCTTGAAACGGAAAAGCGGCGCCACGGGCCCGAATGTTTCTTCGTGGGTGACCTTCATTTCAGTCGTCACATTCGCCAGAACCGTCGGCTCGAAGAAACTGCCGCCACGCTCGTGGCGTTGACCGCCGGTCAACACGCGGGCTCCTTTGGCCTTGGCATCGTCGATATGCTCTTCGACTTTTTCAACTGCCGCCATATTGATGAGCGGACCCTGCGTCACGCCCTCTTCGGTACCGTCGCCAACCTTGAGCTTTTCAACCTCAACGGCGAGCTTCTCGGCGAACTCGTCATAAACCCCGTCTTGCACCAAAAGCCTGTTCGCACACACGCACGTCTGACCGGCATTTCGGTATTTTGACGCCATGGCGCCTTGCACCGCCTTATCGAGATCGGCATCGTCGAATACGATGAAGGGCGCATTGCCACCGAGTTCCATACCAGCCTTTTTGACCGTCTCGGCACATTGCTTGAGAAGGATCTTGCCCACTTCGGTTGAGCCCGTGAACGTGACCATCTTGACGATCGGGTTCGACGTCAATTCGCCGCCCACCGCGCCGGATTTGCCGGTGACGACGTTGAACACACCCTTCGGAATACCTGCCTGATGTCCGAGCTCCGCGAGGGCCAGCGCCGTCAGCGGTGTATCGGATGCGGGCTTGCATACCATCGTGCAGCCGACTGCCAACGCCGGTGCGGCCTTGCGCGTGATCATCGCCATCGGGAAGTTCCAAGGCGTGATCGCCGCGACCACCCCGACCGGCTGGCGGATCACCACGATACGACTGTCCGACTTGTGTGTCGGAATGGTCTCGCCATAAACCCGCTTGGCCTCTTCGGCGAAATATTCAACAAACGAGGCTGCATAGACGACTTCGCCGCGTGCCTCGGCCAAAGGCTTGCCTTGCTCAGCCGTCATCAACTTCGCGAGTTCATCGGCATTCTCGATTTGTAGCTCGAACCAGCGACGTAAGATCGCAGAACGCTCTTTCGCCAGCATTTTCGACCACGTCTTGAATGCCGCGTCGGCAGCTTCGATCGCCGCCCTGGTCCCGTCTGCGCCTAGGCTCGGGACCTTGGCAATTTCCTCTCCACTGGCCGGGTTCAGCACCGCCAACGACGGCTCGCCAACCCAATCACCATTAACATAGCATTGCTCTTTCAAGAGACTAGGTACGCGCTGGTCCATCGATCGCAGCCTCCTTGTTTCCTCAATCCAGGAGCAATTGTTTGCTTGCTCCCCATCTGGCTCTGTGTCTAGAGCATTACCTCACCGAGTGGCAAGGCGAATGAGCGTGGCAGGCACCGACCAACGGATTACCGACAACTTCGAGGCGCCTTTGATCATTTGCGTTGCATGATGTTGGGTGACATCGACGGTCAAACGCCTTAGGGTTTTGGCCAGCTTAGGGGATCTTAGAAATGAAGAATGTGACCGTCGTCTTTGATTTGGACGGCACTCTGGTCGACACAGCACCCGATCTCCTTGCCGCGACCAACCACGTGCTCGCGAACGTTGATGCGCCACCTGTTGCCATGGAAGGGCTACGACCAACTATCAGCTTTGGCGCGCGTGCAATGATCGAACATGGTCTCGAACTCGCCGGTCAAAAACGAAGCGAAGCTGAGGTCGACGCATTGCTCGACGCATTTCTCGAGCACTATGCGCAGAACATTGCGGTCTCGAGCAGGCCCTATCCCGGTGCTCAGATTGTACTCGAGAGCCTGATTGAGGTCGGTGCACGGCTTTCGATCTGCACCAACAAGCGCGAAGGCCTGTCCCGCAAACTGCTGACCGAACTCAAGCTCTTGGATCATTTCCACGCGATCGCCGGACGCGATACATTACCGGTCTGCAAGCCGGATCCCGGCCACCTCATCGGCGCTATAATCCTCGCCGACGGCAACCCCAACCGTGCCGTCATGATCGGCGATAGCGAAACCGATGTTCAAACCGCCAAGACGGCCGGCATCCCGGTTATTGCCGTCACCTTCGGCTATAGCGCGAGGCCCATTGCCGAATACGAGCCGGACGCCCTCGCCGATTCCTATGGTGAACTACATCAAGAGCTTAGCCGCATCGTTGCGACACTGTGACAACATTGCAACGTAGCCTGATCGATACTATCTCACGGTCGCACGACGGGGCTTTTGCGCCATTTCGGCCAGTGCATCGACATATTTGCTGGATTTAGTGGGTGGTGATTTCACTGCTGGGGCAACCAGTGAGGACAAATGCTATGACGATCAAATTCGTGCCGGTGATTGTCGCCGGAATGCTTGCGCTTGGCGCCAGCGCGGCCGAGGCGGCCAAGATGCCCAAGAATGCGGGCGACTGCGAGCTGCTCCTCGAAGAGGTTGAAATCTCAGTGGAAAACAAGAAACTCGCCGAGGCGGCGTCACAATCCGCCAACGATCTCTTGCTGGCACTCGACAAGCACTGTGCGGAATCCGACTACAAGCAGGCCAAGTCCGCAGCCGAGCAAGTCGAAGCTCTTCTGAAGAAGTCAAACTGACGCCATAACGTCATGTCGCGGCATCGACTTGCCCGAACGCCGGCTGCGCGCGGTGGCCCTGTTGCGGTAAGGGCCGGCGCGCGCCATCGCGAACGCGCACCACCGTGATCCGCGCCCGGTACCCTTCAATCATGGCATACGCCCGCGTTTCTCGCCCCCAATGACAAGAATCGGGTCGCAAGGCACGTGCTCCATCACTACGTTCTCGCTCCGGAGTTGGTGAAACGGGAGCACGCCATGGCGGCGCAAAATCTCAAAATGGGCACCACCGAGTGGGTCTTGCTGCTCACGCTATCCGTCCTTTGGGGCGGAGCGTTTGTCTTTACCGAGATCGCCCTGGAGCAGTTACCGCCCTTGACCATCGTGCTCGCGCGCGTCGGCATCGGCGCTTTGGCACTGGCCGGCCTCTTGCAGCTTCTGCGAAAGCCCCTGCCAACTTCGCTAGCCACCTGGCGCAAACTCTACTGCCTTGCCTTTCTCAACAATGTCGTCCCGTTCTCACTAATCGTCTGGGGCCAAAGCTCGATCTCGGCCGGTCTCGCCTCGATCCTGAACGCAACGACCCCACTCTTTGCCGTGATTTTCGCTCACGTTTTGACGCGTGACGAGCGCCTGCAACCAAACAAAGTGCTTGGAGTCGTTGTCGGCGTCATTGGCGTGGGCGTTCTCGTCGGCCCCGACGCCCTCGCCGACCGCTCTCGAGGATTGCTTGGACAGCTCGCCGTATTGGCCGCTGCCGTGTCCTATGGGCTTTCTGCGGTCTACGCACGGCGCCTCGCGGGCGTGCCTCCGCTTTCAATCGCCACCGGTCAACTCATTGCCTCGACCACCATGATGGTGCCGTTGGCCATCCTGATCGATCGCCCCTGGCAGCTCACCGCGCCAAGTGCCGAAGTGTGGTGGGCGCTGGTGGGTTTGGCGGTGCTCAGCACGGCGCTCGCCTACATCCTCTATTTTCAGATCATCGCCCGCGCCGGCGGCACCAATGGCGCCCTGGTGACGCTCCTCATTCCGATCAGCGCCATGTGCCTGGGCGCGCTCATGCTGGGTGAGACCGTCACCATGGCAGAGTTGATCGGCGCATCCATCATTGGCATTGCGCTGCTGGCAATCGACGGCCGCCTGCCACAACTCATCCGTGACATGCTAGGGGCCCGTCGCCTGCGAAACTCCACACCGGACGTGCGTTAGAGCATGCTTTTGAGCAGCGGCGCCTTGCGCCCCGCTGTCCTTCGACCAAATCGCCACTTGAGGGAGTCTAGCCCTCGTCTTCCTCGTAGCACGGACCTGTCAGCGAACAATATCCCCAATGGGAAAGGCCCACATAGCATGGGCCGGAACCGCCATTCGCATCGATCAGCTCGAACAGCTGATCAGCGGTGCCAACAACGTGTCTGTCGTTCCAGTACATATTGAAGGTCATATCGCTTGCCCCCGTTCAATCGTCGCGCAACATAAGTTGCGCCCCCAACAACCATTTGTATTGATCCGAACTAATCTTGGATTTTACTTCGAATCGTTCTTTTAAACGGTGTCACAAACGCAACTGTTGAGATTTTTGTTATGATTAGGACTGGCGCTGCGTCACGAGCCGAGGGTGATCGGCACAATTCGTAAGTGCATATGTTGATTGGAGAATTGTGAAAATGACGGGTGCGCGAGCCTCCACCAACACGATCGGCCTGTTTCCAGCCCTCGCAATCTCCATCGCCATGCTGGTCGTGGTTTCGGTCGGATCGGTCGCTGCAACAGGACTCTATCTGAGCCGCACCATCGTCGCCGACCTCGGCAGCAAGGTTATGGCCAGCAAGTTGACCATTTTGGAGCAGACCGTTCGTGGTGAACTGGACGCCATTGTCGCGCAATCCGCATACGTTGCAAAATCGGTTGCAGCCGACCGCCCAGGCTTCGGCTCCCTGGATCGTTTGGGTTATTTCGCCGGGGGATCATTGGCGGCCGCCCACAATGCCCTGGCGATCCATCTTGCAGATGCCGATGGCAAGGGCATTCACGTACAATCGGGCAACAGAAAGGGAGACATTCTCTTTCAGTTTGAGCCACTGGATATCGCGGACGATCCCTTGCTTGTGAAAGCCGCGCGCGAGGCACTCGTCCATGACACGCTTTATTGGGGTGAACCGATCCACGTTGAAGAGACAGGCGAAACATTTCTCAACTTGAGTGCCCCGATACGCAAGGGGCAGGATCACCTCGGCTTCATGACGGTCGCGATATCAACAAAAGCGATCTCCGATGCGGCCGCCCACGCCGGTGATGAGCAGCATACGGTTTTTCTCCTCTACGGTGAAAATAAGGTGGTCGCCCATAGCCGTCTTGATCACGGCGACGAGCGGCTCTCGATTGAGAAACCCTTGCTCGGTCATGACGAAATCGACGATCCGGTCCTCTCCAAGCTCGACGAGGCACACCCATTCCGTCATTCAGGCATCACGCCACCGAAGGACGCCGAGGCGCTTGAATTGGAGATCGACGGCAAGCGCCACTACATTTTCACAAAGGCATTGCACGGCTACGGCAATATCCCGCTGTTGATCGGTGTGCACAATGAGGCATCCGCGTTCGACGCCTCCTTCGACCACCTCCACCAAAACGCCTTTATCAGCGCCGGCCTGCTCCTTGCCTCAATCATAGTTGCCGGACTGTTGAGCAGACTGGTGTCGCGCCCGGTGGAGAGAACTGCGCAGCGAGCCCTAGCGATCGAGAATCTTGATTTCGATCGTATTGCTCCCCTTGAACGAAGCCGTCTTCGCGAGATTGACGAACTGGCGACCGCGTTCAATGCCATGCTGGTGGGTCTCAAGTCGTTCGGTCGTTACATGCCGCGGAACCTAGTGGCGCAATTGATCAAGGAGCATCGTGTCGGGGCGGGCTCGGAGGAGCGCGAACTCACGGTCATGTTCACCGATATTGCCGATTTCAGCACGGCTTGCGAGGCCATGTCGGCAACCGAGGTCGCCGAACTCATCAATCATCATTTGACCTTGGTTTGTGCCTGCATCGAACGCGAGGGCGGCACGATCGACAAATACATCGGCGATGCGGTGATGGCATTTTGGGGGGCACCCGATACCATTCACAACACCGCACTTTCCGCCTGCCGCGCCGCGTTGGCAATTCGATCCGCGATCAAGGAGGACAACAGTAGTCGCGCAGCCGAAGGGCTCGCGCCCGTGCGCGTTCGAATAGGAATACACACCGGCCCGCTCGTCGTTGGCGATATCGGCACTCCTACCAGAACGAACTATACCGTCGTGGGTGACGTCGTGAACGGCTGCCAGCGTCTAGAGGCGTTGGGCAAAGAAGTCGATCCGGACGCAGAGGTGATTATTTTGCTGAGCGGCG
>JAUVMS010000434.1 GCA_030600135.1 Hyphomicrobiales bacterium
GTCGCTCGTCTTCAAGGGCGCAGACAGCGAGAGACCGATCCTGCTGCTTGTCTCAGGCGCCAATCGGGTCGATCAAAAGGGCGTGGCAAAGCAAATCGGCGAGGCGCTCGTGCGACCCGACGCTCAATTCGTGCGCGATGTGACGGGCTATGCAATCGGCGGCATTCCCCCGCTCGGCCATAAGCAGTCACTCACGACCTATATCGACGAGGAGTTGCTCGATCACGACACGATTTGGGCCGCGGCCGGAACACCAAGCTCGGTATTCCCGACGACGGGCGCAGCTCTGCGCGAGGCGGCCAGCGCCAAAGTTATTGGGGTGAAATAGCGAGGCGGGGCCTGGCAGCCGCCCGCCTAAACCTCGATCGCGTCGCCAATTGCTGGGACGACGACATTGTGGCCCGACATTTCCGATACGAAGGCATCTGCCGTCTGGTCGATCATCGGAAACGTACCGTAGTGGCAGGGAATGATGGTCTCGAACCTGAAGAAGCGGCGGCAGGCGAATGCGGCTGATTTCGCGCCCATGGTGAAACGATCACCGATGGGCACAATGCCGACGCTCGGCGCATGCAGGTCGTTGATGATGGCAAAGTCGGACATCACCTCGGTATCGCCCATATGGTAGAGCGTGGGCCCATCCTTGGGCGCGACGATCAAACCGCACGGATTGCCGAGATAAACCGGTTGACCGTCAACCATGGTCGATGAGGAGTGCTGGGCATTGACGAAGGTGACTTTGAAGTCGCCTTGATCAACCGTGCCACCATGGTTGGTCGGATCGACATTCTCGACGCCCTTGCCGTTGAGATACATGGAAAGCTCAAAAACCGCGACCAATTTGGCGCCGGTTGACTGGCAGATCGCCACCGTGTCGCCGACGTGATCGTCGTGACCGTGGGTGAGGAGGACGTGGGTGACGCCAGCCGTGGCGCTGTCCGCCGCGACGCCGCTGCCTTCGAAGGTCGGGTTTCCAGTCAGGAACGGATCAATCAAGGCAACGCTCGATCCAATTTCGATGCGAAAGCAGGAATGGCCAAACCAGGTGATTTTCATGGGGGCGCTCCTCAGCAGGTCATGTTGATTGTCTGAGCCCAAGTATATTGCGCTACGAGACAAGCACAATGACCGCGGCCATATTCCGGCTCGGGCTTGCGGTTCCAGCTGAATGGGCGTAAGCCGCCGACGATGGCGAGCGACCCGACACTTGAAGTGTATGAGTTTATGGCGGCGTTGCGGCCTCGCGCACCGATCGTCGGGCTCGATCTTGGCACCAAGACCATCGGCATCGCACTCTCCGACGTAACCCTCAGTATCGCCAGCGCGCTCGAGACCATTCGGCGCAAGAAATTCGCGGCCGACGCCGACCGCTTGGATGAGATCGTCACGACGCACGATGTCGTTGGCATCGTCATCGGCCTGCCCATCAATCTAAATGGCACGGAGGGGCCGCGGGCCCAATCGACCCGCGCGTTTGCTCGCAACCTTGCCGGGCGTACCGACCTGCCGATGATGTTTTGGGACGAGCGCTTGTCGACCGCCGCCGCCGAGCGGACGCTTCTCGAGGCCGACGCCAGTCGGAAACGTCGCGGCGAGGTGATCGACAAAATGGCGGCCGCCTTTATTCTCCAAGGTGCACTGGATCGTATGAGCCACATCCGAAACGAAAACTGAATGTTCATCTTGCAGTCAGGAAGGAGTTGGCATAGTTTTGCCCAACTTGTGGCCTACCCGCTGCAATGTCGGATCGCCTTTCTCTCCACCAGAGAACGATCCAAGTTTCAAATTTGACCAACCTGAGCGAGGAGCACGTGGGACGAAAAGTAAGCGAAGCCAAATCATACACACCGGCTTGGTCGGTGGGTGGCTCGCCGCGTCTCGCGATGGATCACCCGCCTCGGTGAAGTTTTGCGCTGTGTTCGGTTGAGATTAGTCTCCATAAACTGATCCAGCATTTCCCAGACTAAGCCCACAGTGCCCACTTTGCATGGGACCATTCCGCCTGAACGGGTCGCGGGGTGTCCTTTGCAATCGGTGGCCGAGTGACATGTGAGCACGCCTTTGGCGCGGAAAATAAACTTTCCGCGAACGGGAAAGGTGTGTCTATGCGAAGGGAAAGAGCGATGGCAGTCGCATTTGATATGAGCACTGCCGGGGCCGCCAGTCAGGGGCCCGGCGCTCAGTTCGAGATCCAAATCAAACGCTTTCGGCGCACATTCCGCAAGCGCCTGCGCAAACTCGCCCGGGTTTCGGATCGTTTGACCGAATTGGTCGTGACCTACCCCGGCGCCGCCTTTGCGATTGCGACCGCGTACGGCACGATTGAGCAGCGCGCCGCCGCCATTCGCCTGATCAAGGACGGTCAGTCGCTGCGGCTGGTCACGAAGACGCTTGGCCTGCCGATTTGGTTCCGCAAGCTTCCGCCGGAAGCCTTTACGGAAGTGTTCACCGAGCTGCCGTGTGACGAGCGCATCAACCAACGTCTCGCCGGTCATGTTCCGGCAGATGCTGAGCAGACCGCCCTTTGGCTCAAGTGGGTGCTCGAAGCCCATCGAGAATGCGATCACGAGTTTGCTCTCTGGATCGCGTGCCAGGACATCTTCTCCGGCCAGGAATCCTATGCGCACCTGATTGCGCCCCTGGCGAGCTTTGCTTGGTTTTCGGACCGGGCCGATACCGCGGCGGGCGCGCTGATCGTGAACCGGTGGACGCCTAAGATGAGCTTCGTGCGCGCTGTGGACCTGGCGTTCAATTGGATCGAGCGGATCAAATCCGAGGTTTTTCTCGGCACAGATGGTCTGTCCGATACCTGGCTCAGTGGCGGGCGTGCGGCGGGATATCGTTTCGTTCCGCTGACAACCAACGCCGAACTCGATAAGGAGGGCGCGGCCATGAACAATTGCGCTCGGGCCTATGCCGACGCCATCGCGCAGGGGCGTTGCCGTCTCTTTGGTGTGCGACGGGGCTGCAAGCATGTGGCGACGCTGGAGATCCAGCCACACTGCGGGCATCCGGGCATTCCGGCGATCGTCCAGCTGCTCGGCCCCTCAAATGAAGAGGTACCGGACCGCATTTGGAAGGCCGCTTTTACCTGGCTTGCCAAGCAGTCGCGGTACGGTCTGCCGGAGACCTATGTGTTGCACGCACCGGTGCCGATTGCATCGGTTTGGCGCAAACTGTGGCGGCCCTATTGGTGCGCATGCGGGGCAAACTTCGTACTGCCGGAAGAGCCGGACAGCGATACCGTGCCAGGCCTCGAGCAGCGACTGCTCGACCTTCGCGGTCGCAACTAATACGCAAAGCACCAAAGCCACCGGAGCAACTAGCTTCGGTGGCCTTTTGCTTGGTTGGACAGCAGCGGGGCAATTGTTTCGTGGCGCGTTCTGTGACAAGGCTGCGCCTCGAATGACAACCAAGGCCCTGGCACGTTGATACACATCGGACCGCTCGATATCGCCGCTTTCGTTTGGCTCCTGGCCTGCATGATCGGATATCCCCTCATCACGCGGCGAGGACTGCTCGCCGGTCGCGGTCTCTCGACTGCAATACAACGCCAGCGCGTGCAGTGGATCAAGTCAATGAGTGAGCGCGA
>JAUVMS010000314.1 GCA_030600135.1 Hyphomicrobiales bacterium
CTGAACAACCGATCGACCACCCCGATGTGTGCCGCCCGGGCCGGAACGAAAGAACCCATCTGGGCCAGGATGGCAATTAGGGCGTTTTGCCGAAGGTAGGTGGATTTGCCCGCCATGTTCGGCCCGGTGAGCAGCAGGATACGCGCCGTGCTCGTCTCGTCGAAACCGCTTGGATAAAGATCGGCGCCGCCGTCTTGACGGCTTGCCAGTTCCTGATCTTCCGTACGCCCGAGCACGCAATCGTTCTCGATGAACGGTCCTTCCTTGGCCTTGGCGAGTGCCTGCTCCACCACGGGATGGCGGCCACCCGCGATCTCGAAAGCGAGGCTTTCATCGAGCCTGGGCCGGACATACGCCTGCTCCTCGGCCAGCATTGCCAGGCCCACATAGTGATCGAGGTGCGCGAGCGCATCACCGAGCGCCGTCAGCCGCGCTTCCTGTTCGCCGACCTGCTCGGCAAGTTTCGCGAACATCTCCTGCTCGATGGCGAGCGCTCGTTCGGCCGCGGCGGTGATACGCCCCTCGATGCCGCCGAGTTCCTCCGTCATGAAGCGAACCACGTTGGCGAGCGTTTGGCGGTGACGAAACGTTTCGTTGAGCGGCCCTTTCATGAGCCGTTCGCCATGGGTGGCGGTCACCTCGACGAAATAGCCGAGCACATTATTGTGCCGCACCTTGAGCGATTTGATCTGCGTTTCGTCTTGGTAGCGCGCCTGAAGTGCGGCCAGGATTTGCCGGCTCTCGTCGCGCAGGGTTCTGTTCTCGTCGAGGTCGTCACGAAAACCGTCACGCACGAACCCGCCGTCGCGCCGGTGGATCGGCAGTTCGTCACTGAGCGCCTCGCTCAATTGCTGCTTGAGGGGCAGCGACGACGCATCGAGTTCACTGGCAATTGTCGCAACCTCCTGCGGCAACCCGGCTGGCTCCGCTGCCCGCGCCAACATGCCGGCACAGACCTCACCTGAAGCGAGCGCATCGCGAATGGCTCCCAAATCACGCGGCCCGCCGCGTGCAAAGGTCAATCGCGAAAGTGCTCGCGCCAAGTCCGGCGCCTCTCGCAGGCCGGCCCGCAGTTCATCGCGTAGGCCGGCCCGCTCGAGCAGGAAGCCGACGGCGTCCAATCGGCCCGCAATGGCTTGCGGGTCCCTGAGTGGCGTTGCAAGCAGGCCGGCAAGCATGCGCCCGCCCGCTGCCGTCACCGTGCGGTCGACCGCATGCAACAGGCTGCCTTGGCGTGCTCCGGACGTCGTGCGCTCAATCTCCAGGTTCCGCCGCGTCGCCGCATCGATCACCATGGCCGTCTCGGCACCCACCCGTGCGGGCGATTTCAGCAGCGGCCTGCGGCCAATCTGGGTGAGCTCGATATACTTGAGCACGGCGCCAACCGCCGCCAACTCCGGGCGGGAAAAGGCGCCGAACCCCTCGAGTTCCTTGACGCCGAGGCCGGCCTTCAAGTCTCGTGTGCCGGAGGTGCTGTCGAAATAGGCCTTGGGCACCGGCGTCGCCGCCGCACCAGATGCCTCGACCGCATGCTCGACCTTGGCTTCGCCCGACAGCGAATCAGGGACGAGAATCTCGCTCGGGGCGAGCCTCAACAACTCGCCAGCGAGGTCGCCATGCTTGACCGATCCGACGATGAAGTCGCCCGTCGAAATATCGACCGAGGCTATGGCGAAGCGATCTCGTTCTCCGGCATTCGGTGGGCCGCAAAATATCGCGGTCAGAAAATTGTGCCGCCTTGCCTCGAGCAGGCTGTCTTCGGTCAGCGTACCCGGTGTGACGAGGCGTACGACGTCGCGGCGCACGACCGATTTTGAACCGCGCTTCTTGGCCTCGGCCGGTTCTTCGGTCTGCTCACACACCGCCACGCGAAAGCCGCGCAGGATGAGGCGCTGCAGATATTCGTCGGCGGCATGAACCGGCACGCCGCACATGGGAATATCCTCACCCAAGTGCTTGCCACGTTTGGTCAATGAAATGCCGAGCGCCCGGCTCGCTTCAACGGCGTCTTCAAAGAAGAGTTCGTAAAAATCCCCCATCCGATAAAACAGTAGCGAATCCGGGTTCGCCGCTTTGATCTCGGTGTATTGCGCCATCATCGGCGTTATCGGCGCCGGAGTGTCGCCGCCGGACTGCTTCGCGGCTCGCTTCTTGTCGTTTACTTCAGGCGTTGCGTTCGCTTCTGGCGGGCCAGTTTCGGAGCCTGAATTTGGGTCTTGAGCCATGCGGTCGATTTCGTAGCCGGTTGGACCGGCCAAGCCATAGCGCGTTCGCCGCCCGAGTGGAATGCCACGCCAGATGAATCAGCAAGGTTGTCCGCAAAGCGTCCGCACACTAGTCTCGTCGCCACACCAATCAGTAGCCTGCTAGAGGCCGAACCGCCCCCAAAACGGAACCACACATGCCCACCAAGTTCGACGAGGCGCGCTTTACCGAACGCGATGCCCTGCTATTTCACAGCCAGGGTAAGCCTGGAAAGCTCGAAATCACGCCGACCAAACCACTTGCCACGCAACGCGACCTGAGCCTGGCCTATTCGCCGGGTGTCGCAGTGCCCGTCGAGCGCATCGCCGAAAATCCGCAGTGTGCCTATGAGTACACCAACAAGGGCAATCTCGTCGCCGTGGTCTCCAACGGCACTGCCATCTTGGGGCTCGGCAATCTTGGCGCCATGGCCTCAAAGCCCGTGATGGAAGGCAAGGGCGCGCTTTTCAAACGCTTCGCCGACATCGACGGGTTCGATATCGAGGTGGATACCACCGACGTCGACGCATTTGTCAATTGCGTGCGTTATCTCGGACCATCCTTCGGTGGCATCAACCTCGAGGATATCCGCGCACCCGACTGCTTTCTGATCGAGCAACAGTTGCGCGAGTTGATGGACATTCCGGTTTTTCACGACGATCAACACGGCACGGCGATCATTGCAGCCGCGGGCGTCCTCAATGCCTGCGACCTGACCGGGCGCGATATCTCCAAACTGACATTGGTTTGCAATGGCGCCGGAGCCGCTGGCATTGCCTCCCTCGACATCTTGCAAGCCATGGGCCTGCGGAAGGAAAACACGATCCTGTGCGATTCGCGCGGCGTCATCTACGAGGGTCGCGGCGAGGGCATGAACCAATGGAAATCGGCCCATGCCTCGGCAACCAAGGCACGCACGTTGGACGAGGCTCTCGAAGGCGCCGATTGTTTTTTCGGTCTATCCGTTGCCGGAGCGGTATCCAAGGAGATGATCGCGGCGATGGCCGACAAGCCAATTGTTTTCGCCATGGCAAACCCTGATCCCGAGATCACCCCGGAAGACGTTGCAGAGGTTCGCGACGACGCTATCATGGCCACGGGCCGTTCGGATTACCCCAATCAAATCAATAATGTACTCGGATTTCCATATATCTTTCGTGGGGCCTTGGACGTTCAGGCATCGACCATTAACATGCCCATGAAGATTGCCGCGGCAGAGGCTCTTGCAATACTTGCGCGCACTGACGTTCCTGACGTGGTCGCAGCCGCCTTTCACGGCCAGCGACCTCGCTATGGCTCTGACTACATCATTCCGGCCCCGTTTGATCCGCGCCTCATCAGCTCGATACCGCCCGCGGTTGCCAAGGCGGCGATGGATTCAGGCGTCGCCCGGCGACCCATCGCCGACATCGATGCCTATACCGCCCGCCTCTCGGCACGGCTCAATCCCGTGGCCGGTTGGCTGCACTCGATTTTTGAGCACGTACGCCAGGATCCGAAGCGCGTCGTCTTTGCCGAGGGCGAGCAGCCGCAGGTCGTGCGAGCCGCAAACACCTTCCTGCAATTGGGCCTCGGCCAGCCCATCCTGATTGGCCGTGAGCCACGGATCCGTGAGGCCTTCGAGATAACCGGCGTCGAGTTGACGGACCAGTTCGACTTGCACGACGCCTCCAAGTCGGACCACCGCACCGAATATGCCGAGCATCTCTACGCTCGGCTGCAACGCCGGGGCTACTTGCAGCGCGATTGCCAGCGCATGGTCAACACGGATCGCAACATCTTTGGCTCGTGCATGGTCGCCCTCGGACACGCCGACGCATTGGTGACCGGCGTGACGCGCAATTGGTCGATCGCCTATGAAAATGTTCGCTTCGTGCTTGATAACAAGGCCGGGCACCGCCCCATCGGCGTGTCGATTGTGCTTTGCGGTGGCCGCGCCGTGCTTGTCGCCGATACCAGCTGCCACGACATGCCGACGACGGAAGAGCTTGCTGATATCGCCGAGGAGGCCGCCAAGGTCGCCCGTCGTCTCGGCTACGAGCCGCGCGTTGCCATGCTCGCTTACTCGACCTTCGGACATCCCGAGGGCGAGCGCTCTGACCGCGTTCGGGAGGCAGTCGAGTTGCTCGACGCACGTGGTGTGGATTTCGAGTATGAAGGCGAGATGGCGGCCGACGTGGCGCTCAACCGTGATGCCATGGCGCTCTATCCGTTCTGCCGACTGTCCGATACCGCCAATGTCTTAGTGATGCCGGCATTCCATTCGGCGAGCATCTCGACGAAAATGCTTCAGGAACTCGGTGGTGGAACGGTGATCGGGCCCATGCTTGTCGGGCTCTCGCACCCGGTGCAAATCACCTCGCTGGGAGCCACCGACGCCGACGTTTTGAACATGGCCGCCTTGGCCGCCTACGACATCTCCGGCTCCTAGCACGTGGCGCCAGCGCGCGAGCAGAGCGATCCAGTTTTGGAAATCGTGGCCACGCGATTTGATGAAAAGTGGCTTGACCGTCTTCGCATACGTAGGCGGACGCGTCGTCCGCCATGTTACGGTTCATCAATGTTTGTTGACATCCACTAGAGTTCAGATAACTTGCTGTTAATTATCGATAATAGTTCGTTCTTAGCCACCTCTGTTCACGGGCGTTCATCTGAGACCGACGTTGAGTGTGGGAACAAATGTGGGGACTATCATGGCCTTGAC
>JAUVMS010000022.1 GCA_030600135.1 Hyphomicrobiales bacterium
CAGGTCCGGTACCGTCGGGCCCGAACCGATGATGGAAAAGTCGTCGCCTGGCACATCCGATATGGCGAGCGTCGCCACCCTGGCGCCATTGGCGGCCTGGGCAAGGCGCCCGCCCTTGATGGCCGACAGGTGCTTCCTGACGCAGTTCATCTCGCTGATGGTGGCGCCGGATCTGAGCAGCGCGCGATTGACCTCCTGCTTTTCCTCGAGCGTGATGCCGCCGGCAGGTAGGGTCAACAGCGCGGACGCGCCGCCCGACATCAAGACGATGACCAAATCGTCTGCGGTGGCCTCGGAAACGCGTTCGAGAATGCGTTTGGCGCCTGTGAGACCAGCGGCGTCCGGCACCGGATGGGAGGCTTCGACGACCTCGATCCGCTGGCATGGAACGCCGTGTCCATAGCGTGTGATCACCAGCCCTGAAAGATCACCGCTCCAGTGATCCTCGACCGCCCGCGCCATGGCAGCCGCCGCCTTGCCCGCGCCGACGACCAGCGTTCGACCTGAACCGGGCTCGGGCAGGTTGGCCGGCACGCATTGCGCCGGTTGGGCCGAGGCGACGGCGGCGCCAAACAGTTTTCTAAGTATCACGTCTGGTGAGTTCATGGTTTTGACCGGTTTGGCAACATTCCGCTTTCGTAGCAACGAAGAGATTTTTGTGCCAGTTCAAGCTCGCCGACGGGCCTGAGGCATGATGAAGCGTCGAATGCGTGCGCATTCCGCACAGGAGCGAGAGGGGTCATCGCCTATTTGCGGGGTGCCGGTGTATCGCTTGGTGCCAACTTATCGGGGGCCCCAAATGATCTTGCTCTATTGGCTTGCGTTGCCGGTCGTCTATTTCGGCGCGCAGCGCCCAAAGAGCGCGAACGAGATCCCGAGGCCGCTGACGCTCGCCGTCAATGTGCCGTCGCTCAGATAGAACGTCGCGCTCCAGACGTTTTTGTCCTGCTCGCCATGGAGAAAAATTGCTGAATCCGTCCTGCGAACGGCCTCGATGTTCTCCACACGACGGGGCTTGTTCATAGCCGCAGACGCAATCTCCTTTTTCTCAATGTTCAAGGTGATGATTGGTGCAATGCTGATCTGCTCGGGCGACACCCGCTCGCAGGGGCGGTAGGCGACATACTGCTTGCCTTGGTAGGTGTCTCAGCCATGGCCTCGGTCGCGCCGATGGTTCGCGCGAGTGCGCCAAGTCGCTTCTCCCTGTTGACGCAGATGTGGGCGTGCGGCGAAGGGCGGGTGCCTTTAAGACCTCGCTCGCAAATCTTCAAAGAGTGCCGACGTTCAGGCTGCGGCGGTTGATTGTGTGCTGTCGGCGTTACGGCCGGCGAGTGCAATGAAGATGAAGCTCCAACCAGAGGAAAGGAGGTTAATTCCCGCGAGCAAACCAATGGCCCATGTGGCGCTACTCGGCAGCCCCATCGTGATCAGGACGCCGGCAAGGATTGCGACGATGCCGCTAAAGAGCAGATAGCCCCAACCTGCCTCAGGCTTCATGCGGAAGGAGAGCACGACCTCGAACATGCCCTCGACAACGAACAAAATGGCTAGCATTACGGTGAGGGGCAAGATACCCGTTAGCGGGAAGAACGCCAGCCAAGCACCGGCGAACACGTAGAGTGCGCCGACCAAAATGTCGAGCAGAACACCGCGCCATCCCTGCGCCCCGAAGGCGTGGATGAAGTGCGAGATGCCGCCGATCAAGAACACCCATCCCAACGCAACCTTTGCGGCGATGGTAGAGACGAACGGGAATAGTATGGCGGCAAACCCCAGCACAACCAGGAGTATTCCCAACGCTAGGAACCAGCCCCAGTTGCGAGCGACTGCACCCTGAACCTCGGCCAGCTCGGCCTCGAATTGCTTCTGAGAAGATTGATCGGCCATCTAAGTCGCTCCACGCCAAACTGTTTCTTGGGCGAATTGAGTTTAAGTCTCTCCCGACATTGCATCAGTATAAACTCTCGTAGAAACAGCTTATACAAATGGTCACAACTTGGCTACGTCTGAATCTATATTTGCGTTCTACTAAAAGGACTATTTCGCAGTTGGTGAATCTAGCGAATTTAGAGTGAGTTGCTCATCGTTTGACAGTAGCACCGCGACCCAGCGCCAACTCGGGATGTGCGAGCACACGATCATCGTCATGGCGGTGATGGGGACGGACAGAAACATGCCGACGAGCCCCCAAATCGTCCCCCAAAAAGTCAATGACAGTATGATGACAAAAGAGCTCAGGTTGAGCGAGCGGCCCATTATCGCCGGTTCGATGACGTTGCCGATGAAAAACTGGATGCCCGACAGAAACACCGCGATGACAAAGAACTGCCAGGTCGTGTCGAACTGCACGATCGCAAGCAGGGCCGGAAAGACGACACCGAGAATGGAGCCGATGTTCGGAATGTAGTTGAGCATGAATATCAAGAACGACCAGGTCTCGGCGAAATCAACGCCCAAGCCCTTCAATACGATGTAACTGCTCAGGCCGGTCAGGATGCTCAAAAGTGTTTTCATCCAGAGATAACGCTGGATGCCCGTGGCGACCGAGGTTGCCAACTTGTGAACGTCCTTGGCCGAGGCGGTATCTGCAAAGAGTATGATGAGCTTGCGGGTCAACTGTCCGCGCCCGGCCATGAGGAAAGCGATGTAGATGATGACCAGACCGAAGCTCGCGAGCAGTGAGCCGGCCGAACCCAAGAGCGCGGGGATACGGTTCGTGGGGTTAAGTTCGCGCAATGCCTGTTCGAACTTGGCGGTTGCCGTCGGACCGATGAATTTAACGACGTCGCCGATCAGAATCTCGAAGCGCTCGATGTAGCGGGGCCATGCCGCCGAGACTGCGTCAGCTTGGCCCGATAGTATCTTGAAGACGAACCAAAAGCATAAGCTGACGAGACCGATGCCGAGGATTGTGGCGAGCCAGCGGGGCGATGTGCGGCCGGCAAAGCGGATCCTGGCAATGCGGTCGACGGTGGCGTTGAGGAGCGTTGTGAGCAGCAAGGCGACGGCGAGCGGCAAGAGAAAACCGCGGCCGTAGATCAAGCAGGCCAGCACCACCCCGAAAGCCACCACCAACATGGGTGCCGTCTTTGTGTCGGGTAGTGGCGCTGAGCCAGATGTCATGAATGCAAGCCGTATTTCTCACCACCACGCGGATCGGCATCGCTTCGGGCGGCATTTGGACTGGGTGTCCGATAGATCTAAATGTAACTTGTGACCATTGCAATTGAAGCAGTGATCGTTTGGCGGATGCTTGAAGATTTACTCGAGCACGACTTTTTCCGAGCAAGTTAGGCAGGTTTGCTGGATTTCTGCGCTGGGTGGGTTGCGCCAATATTCTGGCACGACAGCTCCGATTTGGGGCCAATCAGCATGTGCGACCGCCAAATCACATGAAATTCATACAGAAACATTGATTTGCATCGCCCGGATTAACGCTGGCGAAAGAACGCTTTCGGATAATCTCGACGGATCGAGCTCGTAAGAGTAATTCTCATCGAATGATCTACAACTCCAAATGTTTATCTAGAGAACAATCAGATTAACGAAGTCTTTGGTTTGTAGAATCTTGTGCCTTAGGGCGAAAGGACCTGGAATGCGCGTGCTTGTTACAGGGGGGGCCGGTTTTATCGGCTCGGCGCTTTGTCGACACCTCGTGGCCCGAAGCGGCTGCGAGGTCATGAACGTCGACAAACTGACTTACGCCGCCAACTTGAACTCTCTCAAGCCCATTGCCGATAGCGATCGGTACCACTTTGTCAAGGCAGACATCTGTGATCGCGCTGCCATGGAGCAGGTCTTCGAACGATTTCAGCCTGAGGCGGTGATGAACCTGGCGGCCGAGAGCCATGTCGATCGGTCGATCACGGGGGCCGGAGCGTTCATCGAAACCAATATCGTCGGCACCTACACGATGCTCGAGGCGGCGCGCGACTATTGGTGCGGGCTCGACGATCGGGCACAGCAGAGCTTTCGATTTCTGCATGTGTCGACAGACGAGGTTTACGGTTCACTGGGCGCTGAGGGATTGTTCGAGGAAATCACACCCTACGATCCGAGTTCGCCCTATTCAGCGAGCAAGGCGGCGAGCGATCATCTTTGTCTCGCCTGGCAGCGAACCTATGGTCTGCCGGTGCTGATCTCCAATTGCTCGAACAATTATGGGCCCTACCATTTTCCGGAAAAGCTCATTCCGCTGATTATTCTCAACGCGCTGGACGGTCGAGAGCTTCCGATTTACGGCGATGGATCAAACGTGCGGGACTGGCTCTATGTCGATGATCATGCCCGCGCCCTCGAGCTTGTCGTCCGTGACGGAGCGGTTGGCGAAACCTACAACGTCGGCGGGCGAAACGAGCGCACGAACCTCGAGGTTGTCTCGCGGATCTGCCGATTGCTGGATCGCTATCATCCGCAGGGTGCACCGCACGACCGGCTCATTACATTTGTCGCCGACCGGCCTGGCCACGACGAACGCTATGCAATCGACGCCACGAAACTAGAGACGGAGTTGGGTTGGCGGGCGCAAGAAACATTTGAGACGGGTCTTGAAAAGACGGTGTGCTGGTATCTGGACAATCGCGATTGGTGGATGCCCTTGCGTGAGGGCGTCTACGGCGGCGAGCGGCTCGGATTGATCGAGCCGGAAGAGGCCGTCGCCTAGATCGGCCTGGCAGTTCTAGGATCGGCAAAATCGATGCTGCGCGGCGGGCCTGGATAATCCATCACCCCCGAGGCTTGGCAATCGAATGTGACTAACGCTTAGGATTGGCTACCGTCGTCATTGGGGGCGACCGGCAATTCGCCGTCCTCCTCGGTGTCGGGATGGCCCGGAATCGCATACCTACCGCCTAGCCAGCGGCCAAGGTCGAGATTTGCGCAGCGCTTCGAGCAAAACGGACGATAGTCGTGTTGCGTCGACGCCCTGCAGACAGGGCAGCGCTGGGAACCGTTTTTGTTGGGTTTCTTGGTCATCGGCTCTGGGCGGTGTTGAGGCGCGGCCCGGCTAACCGGCGTCCGTTTCTCCAAACTTCAACCAGTTGAAATAAACCGGAAATCCTTCTCCCACCAACATGTTTACAACCTCGGTCACGGGTAGGCCGACGACGTTGGTGTAGGAACCGATCAACTTGTATACGAACGAACTGGCCAAGCCTTGAATGGCATAGCCGCCTGCCTTTCCGCGCCACTCACGCGAGGCAATGTAGCTGTCGATCTCATGCTCGTTCAAACGCTTGAAGCGCACACGCGTCTCGGAAACCTTGCGCCTCGCGCGGTCATCGGGGGTGATCAAATGCACTGCGGTCACGACGCGATGCGAGCGTCCCGACAAGAGCTGCAGGGAGGCGACAGCCTGCTCGACGAACTGCGGCTTTGTGAGCACCCGTCGACCAACCGAGACGACGGTGTCAGCCGCCAACACATAGGCGTCGGCCAATTCCTTGTCGTTGGCGATCTGGTCGCGAGCGGCCTCGGCCTTTGCGCGGGCAAGGCGAATCGCGAGGGTGCGTGGCGCTTCGCCCTTGGCGGGTGTTTCGTCAATGGTGGTCGGGCGCAGCGCATCGGGCTCGATGCCGACTTGCGCCAACAGGGCCAAGCGGCGCGGCGAGGCGCTGGCCAGCACAAGCTTGGGGCGCAGCTCGGCGCGCCTGCCCGTCGGCTTGGTCCGCGCGCGCAGCCGTCGCAGCGTCTCATGACGTGGCTGATCTGTCCTGCTTAGCGCGCTCAGGGATGCGTCTTTTGGTGAGATCATGTGGTGCTATCTCAATCAGCACGCCGCAGCGGTTGGGAACGCGCACGCGCTACTTGCGTTTCCGGCCGGCTGTTTGCGCGACATTCTCATGCCTAAATTCCAGCTCGACCTGACCAGAATTGGGCAAAACCTCGATAGATCGGCCTGGAAGTCCGATCAGCTCCTCATTGCGATCGTGCCTCTGTAGCCAGGTTTTGGCGGAGAATGATGAGGTCGTAGGGTAAAATCAAGTCGTGAATTCAACCATCCCATAATAGTTCCAGAGGATGTGCTGGCATGTGTCGGTTTCGACAGATGCCAGTCAGGCTGGCGGCGCGCCCGGAACGGGAAAACGCTCCTTGATCCTTTTGAACAGGTTGTCGCGGCAGGCACGATAGGCATCAAGTATCTGTTCGCGGCTGCCTTGTATGATCGTGGGGTCCATCGTCGGCCAATAGACTACGTCGACCGCCATTGTTCTGGTGAGTTCGAGCGCTTGGTGGTGGGCCTCCGGCGAGAGCGAGACGACGATGTCGAACGACGTGTCGTGAAGCTGGTCGATGGTGTGGGGGACATGCTCTGAGACGTCGATGCCAATCTCGTCCATCACCGCGATGACGAAGGGGTCGGGCTCGCCCGCTCTCACCCCGGCCGAGGCGACATAAACCTTGCGACCAGCCAAATGGCGCAAAATGGCGGCAGCCATGGGCGAGCGCACCGCATTCATACTGCAGGCAAATAGAACCGCACCGGGAAGCTCGCGCGCCTCGTCGCTGGCGCGGTCGCCCGGCATGACCATGGCTAAGACCTGTTGGCGGTCACCGCATCAATCCGGCGGTGACAAGTGGGTTTACCAGCAAGGTTCGACTGCGTTGGCGGGGTGAGCGTGGCGTCGAGCTGTCGCGGTACACTTCGGCCGTGTTGCCGACACCGCCTTGAAGCGATTTCTAAGGTCCTGCCACCTGCTCGACGTTCCCGATTGGATCTGATCACGCCCTAGCCCTTCCAGTGCAATGCACAAATCAGCGTGAAAAGCCGGCGCGCGGTATCGAAATCGACGGCGATCTTGCCGTCCAAACGGGTCATCAGCAGCCGGCTGCCTTCGTCGTGGAGGCCGCGTCGACCCATATCGATGGCTTCGATTCTACTCGGCGGTGCGGTCTTGATGGCATCGAAATAGCTTTCACAAACAATGAAGTAGTCCTTGACGATGCGGCGGAACGGCTTGAGCGACAGCATGAATGTCGTGAGGTGAACCTCGCCGTTGTCGGCGATCGCGAAGACCAGACGGTCCTCGGCAATGGACACGGCGAGGCGATAGGGACCGTTGTCATGGCCTTGGAGTGAAAAAAAGTTGCTCTCCAACAGATCGAAAATCGCGACCTCGCGCTCGTGCTCGATGTCGGGCGTGTTGCGACCGATGGAAGCCGGATCGAGGGTCACCTCAATCAGCCTCAGTTCCCTGTCGCCGTTTTCTGCCCCTTCAGTCATGATTGGAAGTTAGCGTCGATCTCGCTGCAATTACCAGTCATTCGGTGTCGGCATCGCTGAGCCGGATTGCCACGGATCGACAGTGCGCGTCGAGACCTTCCGCCGTGGCGAGTACCATTGCCGCCGGCCCCAGGGCTTTGAGCGATTGGGGGTCGAGGCGCAATATCGAGGTTCGTTTCATGAAATCGAGCACTCCGAGAGCGGACGAAAAGCGCGCGCTGCGAGCCGTCGGCAGCACATGATTGGAGCCTGCAACATAGTCGCCAATGGCTTCCGGCGTGTGGCGGCCGAGAAAGATGGCGCCGGCATTGTGGATGCGTTTCGCAAGTGCGTCGGCGTTTGGCGTCGCGATTTCCAGATGTTCAGCGGCGATACGATTGGCCAGTGCGGGCGCGTCATCGAGGTCGGCAACGGTGATGATGGCGCCATAGGATTGCCAACTCGCCCTGGCAATTTGCGCGCGGTTTAGCTGTGCGAGCTGGGCTTCGACGGCCCGTTCGACGGCGACGGCAAATGCTGCATCGTCGGTAATCAGAATGGATTGCGCCGCCTCGTCGTGCTCGGCCTGGGCGAGCAGATCGACGGCAATCCAGTCCGGATCGTTGTCGCCATCGGCGATGATCAGAACTTCCGATGGGCCGGCCACCATGTCGATGCCGACCGTGCCAAAGACCTGGCGTTTGGCGGCCGCGACATAGGCATTGCCGGGACCGACAATCTTGGCGACCGGGGCAACGGTCTCGGTGCCGAAAGCCAGCGCCGCGATGGCCTGCGCGCCGCCGACGCGATAGACCTCGTCGACGCCGGCAAGGCTGGCGGCCGCCAGTACCAGGGGGTTGAGTTCGCCGTTGGGTGTCGGCACGACCATGGCAATGCGCTCGACGCCTGCAATCTTGGCCGGGATGGCGTTCATGAGAACCGAACTCGGATAGGCCGCTTTGCCGCCCGGGACGTAGAGCCCGGCCGAGTCAACAGCCGTCCAGCGATAGCCGAGTTCGGCGCCAGCGCCGTCCACGTAGCGGTCGTCGCTGGGGAACTGGCGTTGGTGATGGGACTTGATCCGATCGGCGGCAAACGCCAATGCCGCCATGGTCTCGCTGTCGACGGCGTCGGCGGCGTCTGAAATGTCCGCACTAGAGACTTGGATGCCGACTTGGTCGAGCTCGACATGGTCGAAGCGGGCGGTGAACTCTTGCAGAGCGTCATCGCCGCGCTGACGCACGGCTTCGATGATGTCTCGGACCGCATCGTTGACGTCTCCTGCGGTCTCGCGTTTGCGGCCCAAAAATTGCGCGAACTCCGTCTCGAAGCTCGGCGACGTGCTGTCGAGGCGTTGAGGCATCTTTGATCGTGGATCCTTCAGTTCAAGAGGTTTGACACCAGCCTGCATCGGCATGCGGGATTGGCTTGCGTTCAAGTGCCGCTCAACAGCCAATCAATTTACACGTCGCTATTCGATGTCTCAGCATCTTGCGGTTCATCGGGCTCGGGTTGGCCATCGGCATTGTGTTCCGGCCGGTTGTGGGTCCGCCAAATGGGGCCCAGATCCTTGAGCTCGGCTTCTATGCACTCGACGTCGAGCTGGACCGCTCCACCACCGGCAAACAACAGGGTAATGGTACCCTCGGGCTCCGGTGGCGATGCGGCCTTGTATTCGATTGCCAGCAGTTCGAGCACAACGTCGGGCGCATCAAGATCGATGTCGAGCAATTGAGCCCGCAACACGCGCTCCACCCGGAGTGCGCTGCGGCGGCGCTCGAATTGTTTCTTGCCGTCATGTTGATTGCCCTTGGCAGTGGTCCAGTCGAAGCGGTTCATCAGCACCGCGAAGCGCTTCTCGCGCGGCACATAGGCCATGTCGCCGACGCGCAGGACGGCGTCCTGCAGGTGAGCGGAGACAATGTTCAAATCTTGCAGATCCAGGGCCTGAAGCTTGAGCGTGTTCATTTAGGTGCGCGGTCTCAAGAAATGGGTTGAAGCAGGCGGGAGTGCCTAGTTGGCGAGTGATACCCGTCGCGAAGTCTCGGCGCAACGGAGCTTGGCGCCGCAATTCGTGCCAATTTCGTGCGGCTGCGAACATTGCGGCGCACCGTGGTCGACCATCTGGGCTCGTCAGCCGCTCAGGCGCTCAATGTTGGCGCCACAGGCATTCAACTTGGCCTCGAGTCGCTCAAAGCCCCTGTCGAGATGATAGACCCGGTTAATTGTGGTCTCACCTTCAGCCATGAGCCCCGCGATAACGAGCGAAACCGAGGCGCGCAGGTCGGTCGCCATGACTGGCGCGCCCTGCAGGTCGGCCACGCCTCTGATGGTGGCGAGATCGCCTTGCAGATCGATGTTGGCGCCCAATCTGACCAACTCCTGGACATGCATGAAGCGGTTTTCGAAGATGGTCTCGCGGATCGTGGATGTGCCGCCGGCCGTGGTTGCAAGCGCCATCAGTTGAGCTTGAAGATCGGTGGGGAAACCCGGGACCGGTTGGGTTTCGACCCGAACCGGCTCGACAGCCGCGCCGTTCCTGACGATGCGAAGGCCATCCTCGATTTCGCGAATCTCTGTGCCGGCCGAGCGCAGAACGTCGACGGCCGACTTGAGAAGATCGGCGCGCGCACCCTTGAGAACGACGTTTCCGCCAGTCGCTGCAATGGCCATGGCGAACGTGCCGGTCTCAATTCGGTCGGGCAGGACGGTATGCCTGGCGCCCTCAAGAGCGCCGATGCCTTGAATCCTGAGGGTTGGCGTACCAATGCCCTCGATTTCCGCGCCCATCTTCACCAAGCAGCTGGCGACGTCGCCGACCTCGGGCTCGCGGGCGGCGTTCTCGATCAGCGTTTCGCCGCGAGCAAGCGCGGCTGCCATCAAGACGTTATGGGTGGCGCCGACCGAAACCTTGGGGAACGTGACCCGCCCGCCGGCCAGGCCACGTGGCGCGCGGGCGACGACGTAGCCGCCGTCAATGTCGATCTCGGCGCCGAGTGCCTGGAGGCCGGCCAAATGCATGTCCACAGGGCGGGTGCCGATGGCGCAACCGCCGGGCATCGATACCCGCGCTTCGCCGCAGCGGGCAAGCAGCGGGCCGAGTACCCAAAAGCTGGCGCGCATTTTCGAAACCATCTCATAGGGTGCGGTGGAATCGACGATGTCGCGCGCCGTGAGATGAAAAGTTTCGCCCAGGTGCTGCACCGGCCCCGGCCGCTTGCCGTCGACGGCCAGATCAACACCGTGGTTGCGCAATATTCGAGCGAGCAAGTTGACGTCGGCGAGATTGGGTACGTTCTTAAGGGTCAGGGTCTCGGATGTCAGAAGGCTTGCGATCATGAGCGGGAGGGCCGCATTCTTGGCTCCCGAAATCGGGATCACGCCTTCTAGTTGGCGACCTCCGTTAATTCGAATTCTGTCCATACCGGCCTGCTCGATTGCGTTAATCTTCAGTACACCATGCAAGGCTTGTGCCCACGAGGGCGAAGGGTCGGGCGTTGATGGCCACCAATCCTGATCATTTGATCAGGGCCCACCCGTTACTCGGTTACGACTGGGGTTTACCGCTCACGCTTCGGCACGACGCCGGAAATACCGTGTGCCGTGGGCTTGTCGCTCGGATCGGGTCGAGTTTGATCCGTTGATCTGCTGCGCGCCCGTGCCTGGTCTTTGCGCCGCTTGAGGTTGTCACGAAGCTGCTTTGCCAAGCGCTGTTCGCGGTTATCGGTCTTGCGGTCCCCCGACGTGTGTTCCTGGTTCATCATAAGTTTTCTGATCGCCAATCTTCAATTGGACTGCATATCAACAATGGACGATATGTCTGCCCTTAACCCACCAATCAGACGCAATCCTATCAGAAAGCACTATGTAGCAACCAAATCGGGTGAACAAATGTCATGCGTCGTTGCTTGAGCTGGTTCGGGCCAGCGCGCCTTCCAGGCCGCAAGCATGAGCACAATCCACAGGTGGTCGGCCCAATTGGCGCGCCCGCTCACGTGTTGGTCCCAGGTCGTTCTTATGGCATGGCCATCAATGCCAAACTCGCCATCCCAGTCCGTCGTGACTATCAGATCGCGTGCCCACTCGTGCAAATCTTGGCGGAGCCAGCGCTCGAGTGGCACCGCGAAGCCCATTTTGGGTCGTTCAAGCAGTTCGCGTGGGACGCGACGGTAGAGCAAGTTGCGTAAAACCAGCTTGTTGCCGGTCTTTGAGAGTTTGGCGGCCAGGCCGGCACGCCATGATGCCTCGACGACGCGATGGTCGAGCAGCGGCACCCGGACTTCGAGGGCGTGGGCCATCGATGCGCGGTCGACCTTGGTCAATATGTCGTCCGGCAGGTAGGTCAGCATGTCGAGAAATTGCATGCGTTCCTCGCTCGCCGCGAGGTTGGTTTTCTCGAGTTCGGCGAAGGCAGCGGGGGGCGCTTCCCACGCCTCAGGATAGACCGAATGCCAAAAGGTTATGAGTGCGCGATAGGCTGAATCACCATCATCGGCGGTGAGCATTTGCGTTAGCTTGTGGATGCGCCGGGCGACCGAAATTCCTGGGCCGTTACGCTTTAGTAGGAGCGGCTGGACGAGATTGTCCCATGCCGATGCCGGCGCCCGGAGCATCCGCGCTGCGCCATGGCGAACAGGGCCCGGAAGGTATCTGCGGATCGTATCGATGCGGGCGCTCCAGGCGTAGCGATTGTAGCCGGCAAAGAGCTCATCGCCGCCGTCACCCGACAGCGCCACGGTCACGTCCCGTCGCGTGAGGGCGCTCAGAATGAGGGTTGGGATCTGCGAAGAATCGGCGAACGGTTCGTCATAGATGTCGGCAAGCGAGGGAATGATGTCGAGCAGGGTGCGCTCATCGACATAGTGTTCCGTGTGCTCTGTACCGAGATGCGCCGCAACGGCCTTTGCGTGTTCCGCCTCGTTATAGGCCTGTTCGCCGAAGCCAATGGAATAGGTGCGCACGGGCCGGGTCGACTGCTCTTGCATGAGGGCGACGACGAGCGAGGAATCGATGCCGCCCGATAGGAACGCCCCGAGCGGCACGTCGGAGAGCATTCGGCCCTTGACCGCGTCCAGCAGCAATGGCTCGAGTTCGTCGGCGGCGGCGTCCACCGTATCGATCGTGGCGCCGGTGCGCGCATTGGCGACGACATCACTGAGTGACCAGTACGACGTAATCTCTGGCTCTGCGCCAGGCGATAGTGTCAACATCGTGCCCGGCGCCAATTTGGATACATCTCGGTAAATCGTGAGGGGCGCAGGCACGTAGCCGTGTCGCAGGTAACCGGCAAGGGCGCGCTGATCGATCTCAGGCGCAAATCCCGGCACGCTGAAGAGGGCCTTGAGTTCTGAAGTGAACAGTAGCGCGCCGTTGCTCCTGCCCCAATAGAGCGGCTTTATCCCCATGCGGTCGCGGACCAGGGTCAGACGGCGGTCGCGCTTGTCCCACAGCGCAAAGGCGAACATGCCGACCATGCGCTCGACAGCGCGGCCAACGCCCCACCGGGCGCAAGCCTCGAGCAGCACCTCGGTGTCTGAGTGACCGCGGAATGCAATACCCTTGGAGGCCAAGTCGGGGCGCACATCGCCGGCATTGTAGATCTCGCCGTTATAGCAAATGACATAGCGTCCGCAGGCCGAAGTCATCGGTTGTGCGCCGGCGGGCGACAGATCGATGATTGATAGGCGACGATGGGCGAAGGCGATGCCGGCGGAGCTGTCGGCCCAAACGTCGCCGCTGTCGGGCCCGCGGTGGTGCAGCCGCACCTCCATGGCGCGCGCCACTCCGACAAGCGCGTCGGCGCCCCATGACGGCTGCGCCAATAGCAATCCGGCTATGCCACACATCGATCAGATCCTACGACGCTTGTCCATCTCTTGTTGGCGCGATTGGTGTTGGTGAGGGCCGCAATTACGCAGATGATGGGTGTTTGCCATTCAGTAGCGCCGTTCGTGCGTGGGATCGAGTGACAAAGTGGCACCATGGGTGGTGCGAGCCGGATTCTGCAGGATGGCACGGCGATTTGGTTGACCACTTTGCCGCTCCTTGGCCCAGAGCTTGTCACGGCCGTCCCTTGTCGCCCGAGTTTCTGGGCGCGAAGAATGCATAGCTCGGTGCCCACACAATAGGCAAAAACGATAAGTTCCCACAGTTGGCGACCAATTAATGGCGTGGCCCTGAATTCATGTGAAAAACTCAAGCAAGAAGCTGCAGATCGTTCATGTCGCAGGGCTCGTTGCCAATATCGGTCATCAAGGCCCAACCTGAGGGCGTGACGTATGCGACGGGGTACCTGTTGTCGCGATCCCGGAGGCGTGTGCTGCACAGTCGAGTGGGAAATCCTCCGAAGACATAGAGGTAGCGGGATTTGAAAGAACCCAAAAAGGCTTCCTCGGAACCTGATTGCCGTTAGCCTTCCGGAAAGCCGGATCCACGTACTATGGATCTTGGGTTTCAAGCCGGGCTTATAATGCTGGTCTCCTTGAGCTCCAATGCGACAGAGATCCAGGACAGGTAAGGAGGCGGCGGCACATGCTCGCCGCTCGCGAAATTGACTGCCGGTTGTGCAAGCCTCTGATTAGGGCAATACCTCATGGTTCATCGCAGGCCCTTCTTAAAAAGGTAACCATTCGCTGCAGTGCACAAAATGGCTTCGTTTCGCAAAACAGGTCGGGCGCGCGCGTCTGCGCCTTGGCTGGTGACCCGGCAAACGCGCAAGGCTTCTGAGGACTGTGCAGTTCGAGATCTGTAGAACAAAAAGTGAACAAATGTAGAGTAATGACGCTTTGCGAATCGGCATGCCATCCATCTTAATATGCTCAGTTCGGATGATCAGTGCCCAGCAACGCCGCCGAGCACGCCATGTCGTACTTGGGAGGTGGCGCCGCCCGATGGCGCAGAAGGCGTGACGGGTTCGATGCGTGAGCAGATTTTTCTTTGGCGAACTACACGGGGAAAACGCTATGAGTTCGGGACGGCCGCCAATCGAAGAAAATGCTCAAGAGAGCACGGGGCAAATCAGATTCGTTGGTCTCGTTGCTCAAGCGGGGAGGTCGGCGATACGGCGGTACTATTCGGACGAGTTGCGCGTGCGCGTGATACGCCGTTGATGGCGGTGCGTCTGCGCGAAGAGCGTGGTCTGGCCGTTGGCATTGGTTCGGTGTGGCGGTTTTTCGACCGTCATGGCATCAGCTTCAAAAAAAAGCGTGCGCGCCGCCGAGCAGGATCGCCCTGATGTTGGCGAGGCACGCGAGACCTGGCGCACGAGCCAGCAAGGGCTCGATTCGCACCGCCTGATCTTCATCGACGAGACCGGAATGCCAACCAACATGGCGCGCCGATACGGCAGGGCGCGCCGAGCGGCTCGTCGCCAGGCTTCCGCACGGTCACTGGAAGACGACGACCTTCGTTGCCGGGCTACGCACAGACGGCATTGCCGCGCCGA
>JAUVMS010000192.1 GCA_030600135.1 Hyphomicrobiales bacterium
AGGATTGCGGCAAATCCTGCGGCCGCGAGCAGAAAGCTATGAAGGTGGGAGGGCGCGCATTGGGCTGGGTCATGTAGCGCAACCGAATACGCCGACCGTTGACGGCTGGCGGGGTGTGGCGCGCCACGGCGTCGGCGAGGAAGCGGTTGAGCGCGCTGGTCGCGAGGCGCTTGTTCCAAATCTCGGTGATCTCGAAAACCTTGGCCACCAACCGGTCCAGGCCCTGCTCCTTGAGCGCCGAGATTGTCACGATGGGAACACCGCGAACCTGAGGCAGCAGCCGCTCGGTCTGTTCACGCAACACAGCGAGATGGCCCCGTTTATCGCGTACCAAGTCCCACTTGTTGACGGCGATGATCAACGCACGGCCCTCCTCGGCAATGAGATTTGCGATTTGGAGGTCCTGCTTTTCGTAGGCGCGTTCGGGCTCTATGAGCAAGATTACGACCTCCGCGAAGCGAATGGCGCGAAGGGCGTCGGAAACCGAAAGCTGCTCGGCGCGCTTGGCGATGCGGGCCTTGCGCATGAGCCCTGCGGTATCCCAGAGGCGCACCGGGCGCTCCTGCCAGGTGAGGTCGACGGCAATTGAATCGCGGGTGATGCCGGCTTCGGGGCCGGTAATCATGCGCTCCTCGCCAATCAGGGCGTTGACCAACGTCGACTTGCCGGAGTTGGGCCGGCCAACCACCGCCACACGCAGGGCGTGCTCAGCTTCGCCTTCCGCATCGGCTTGCCCATCCGAAGTCGTTGCCAAGTCGGCAATTTCGCGGATGAGCACACCGATCCCATCGCCGTGCTCGGCTGAAATGGCGACCGGATCGCCCAGCCCCAACTGATAGGCCTCGTATGCGCCGTCAAGGCCGCCCCTACCCTCGCACTTGTTGGCGACCAGGAGGACGGGCTTGCCGGCGGTGCGCACGAGTTCTGCAAAGACCTCATCGCCCGGCACGATGCCGGAGCGCGCATCGATGACGAACATGACGAGGTCCGCTTCGGCAATTGCCGCCTCGGTCTGGGTGCGCATCCGATGGGTGATGCTGCCTTCCTCGCTTTCCTCGAGGCCGGCGGTATCGATGAGGCGGACGGCAACGTCGCCGAAATCCGCTTCTGCCGCGCGGCGATCGCGGGTGAGCCTTGGTTGTTTATCGACCAGAGCCAGCTTGCGACCGGTCAGGCGATTGAAAATCGTCGATTTGCCAACGTTGGGGCGGCCGACGATCGCGACGGTGTAGGACATTGGGGTCCGCTTTTCGTGTCAGTGCCGGCGAACGGCTGCCTGGCCTGAATGCACAAGTGCCATGATCGGTGATCGTGCCAGGTCGGGTCTTGTCGGAGATTGCCACATTAGCTTTCAGCGCGGACATTACCGTTGCCACAGGACGAGCGAACTGCGCGAATGACATCCGAGCAAACAACACCGCACGCAAAGCGTCCGTTCCGAAGTCAGGCTCGTTTCTAGCCAAAAGTCAGCGCAGCGCAATCAACTTTGCACTGTCGGTCAGGACGTAGAGCCGGCCTGCGGCGACAACAGGGGCGATGTAGACCGACTGACCTAGATCGCGCTGGGCGGTGACGCGGCCGGTCGCCGCGTCGGCGGTGACGAGCTTGCCCGCCGAAGACGCCAGCCATAGGCGGCTGCCCGCAAGGACAGGACCATTCCACTTTCCGCCACCTGGCAGTTTGCTCATCCAACGGATCTTGCCGGTACTGCGTGAGAGCGCCATCAGCTTGCCGGTCACGTCGACCAGATAGACCGCGTCGCCAGCCACCCAAGGCGTCTGCGTGCCCCGGATGTTCTGCGACCAGATCCGCTCGCCGGTCGCCTGCTCCGAGGCGATCATGCGTCCGGCATGGCCGACGGCGAACACTGTCCCGCCAACGATCGCCGGCCTTGCCGGATCGCTCAGCGCCGATAGCGAGGACAAGGCGCGTGAGCGCGCTAGGCTGTCGGACCATCTCGTTTCGCCCGTATTGGCGTCGAGGGCTACGACTTCGCCCGAAGGATAAGGCACCACGACCGTGTCGCCTTGAACAGCCGGGCTCACGTTGGAAATAATGCTACCCTTTTGCGGTAGCCCTCTGAAACTCCATAGTTCCGAGCCGTCCTCCGCCGAAAGGCAGAAAAACCGCCCGTCAAGCGTCGAGACGAACACTTTGCCGTCTGCCGCCGTGGGGGAATTGCGAACCGGCACACCGAGGGATCGCTCCCACAGCTTCTTGCCAGACTGCGGGTTGAGCGCGACGACAGTACCAAACCCTGTCGCAGCGATCAGACGGCCAGAGTCGGCTGCGAGGCCACCGCCGTAGCCTTCCTCCTCGTCCTCGTACTCGGGAACCAGCGAAATCCGCCAATAGCGCGTCCCGCCGGAGGCTGAAAAAGCCGATACCGTCGCTTCGGCGTCGATTGTGTAGATGCGACCATCGTAGACCACCGGGCTAGCGGTTAGGCGACCTTCCGAGCTTGAACCGGTGCCTGCGTCGGCGGTCCATGCGGTATTGACCGCGGCGGCGAGCTCCAAGTGTCCCGGGGCGTTGCTCGGCACACCGCCGGGCTGCGTCCAAGAGGCGTTAGCAGTTGCAGGAGGCAGACTTACGGGGGCACCGGCTGTTTCCAGCTCGGTGCTGGTCGCATCCTGTTGCACCAGTACCGGGATACGCTTGCCGGGCAGCTTTTCTTCTTCTTCCTTGAACGGGTTGAGGGCGCCAAGGTCGGGTATGCTGGGCCCAGTTGAACAGCCAGCAAGGGCCGTCGCGATCACGAGTACGACAGCCTTCGGCATTCCCATCACAGGCCGTGGCTGTGTGCGAGCGCCGTTTGTCCCCAGTCCGTCCATCGTCCTCGCTCCTCGAACCAATCCCGCGCTGGACCTAGTTCGTTTGCTCCGTCGGTGCGCCCGACTTCTCACCGGGCTTTTCGCTGCCCGTTCGTGTCCCTTGTGAATCGACAATGAGGGACATCATCATTTGCGCACGTTGCCTGAGGCCCTGCGGCGTGACTGGGTCGCCCAAAATCTGGTTGAACAAGCCTTGCGCCTCTTGCGTCTTGCCGGCTTTGTATGCAGCCAGGCCCATTAGCTCACGCGCCGAATGCCGCCATGGGCTGTCGGCTCCCGTCAAATCGTTGAGCCGATTCTTAATTTCGGTAAAGTCAGCAGTGTCCAGATTGAGCATTGCGCTGCGGATACGTGCAAAACTTTGCAAAACGCCATCGATGCTCGAATCACCCGCGAGATCATCGTAAAGCTGTGCCGCCTCGACCTTTTTGCCTGCCTTCGCCTTTTGCGCGGCAAGGCGGAAGCGGGCTAGCCCGCGATAACCACTCGGCCCCGAGACTGTCATTGTCTCGAGCGCTTGTGTTGCCTCGTCAGTCTTACCTTCTTCAACCAGTTTGACGGCGCTGTCGTATTTCGAGCCCGCGGCTGCCGCCTGATAGGCCGTCCAGTACTGCCAGCCCTTATAGCCGGCCACGCCAAGGACAATGGCCAAGGCTGCGGCCATGAACAATGCGCCATAACGGTCCCATAGCGCCTTGAGGCGCTCGCGCCGTAGCTCCTCTTCTACCTCTCGAAAGACGTCGCCCTCGACCATACCCTGCGATACCCTTGATTCTGCCGGTCCACGCCTTGCCGCCAGGAGCACGCGCGGCCGATCCGTTCCGGTGCCGTTGTCATCGGGTTATAGATAGCGCGCTCAGTGCGGTCACGCAAAGATGCCGTCACCAAACGCATGCGGCGCGACTTTGCTCCCCATAACCCTAAGTTGCCTTACTTTTTGCCCTTTTTGTGGCTCTCGCCGACGATGAGCGGGCCTTGGATTTCGTCGCCGCACCACCATCCTTAATGGCGTAGGTGTGCTCGGCGGCGGGAAATCGGCGGGTGCGAACCTCATCGGCATAGGCGCTGATGGCACCTTTGATCACTTCGCCGACGCGGCCAAACTCTTTAACGAACTTCGGCACGCGTGGCGACAGGCCCAGCATGTCCTCCATGACGAGGATCTGGCCGTCACAGGCGGCCGAGGCGCCGATGCCGATGGTGGGAATGGGAATGGCGCGGGTCAAACGCTCGGCGAGTGGGGCGGCCATGGCCTCGAGCACGACGGCAAAGGCACCGGCGTCTGCCACCGCTTTGGCATCGGCCTCAATTGCCGCCCATTGGTCCTTGGTGCGGCCTTGTGTCTTGAACCCGCCCAGCGTGTTGATGGACTGTGGCGTCAGACCAATGTGCGCCATCACGGGGATACCGCGCTCCACCAGATAGTGGATTGTTTCAGCCATACGAGCGCCGCCTTCGAGTTTCACGGCACCGCAGTCGGTCTCCTTCATGACACGGGCGGCATTGCGAAAAGCGACCTGCGGGCTTTCCTCGTACGAGCCGAATGGCAAATCCACAACAACCAGCGCCCGTTTTGCCCCGCGTACAACAGCACGCCCGTGCACGATCATCAGTTCGAGTGGCACCGGAACCGTGGTTTCATAGCCGTGCATGACCATGCCGAGTGAATCGCCAACCAAGAGAAAATCGACATACGGATCGGCGATGGCGGCGGTATGGGCATGGTAGGACGTCAGCGAGACGATCGGCTCAGCCCCTTTGCGCGCGGTGATGTCTGGCGCGGTGACGCGTTTGACAGGAGCTTGACTGGACATGGCGTGAATTCCTCAAAGAACGCGCCGAAACGCGCCTCAGCTAACTTGGTGGTTGTGCACGGATATCGGTCTATGCGCCGGGGCCCGACTCGAAGTCAACCGGCGCGGCGGATGCACCCGTCCCTTGGCTTTTCCTGGCTCCGCCGCGGTCGAAACTTGGTGCAGGGGAACGGCCTTGATCCGACAAATGAGCGACCTATACGTTGCTTCAGGTCCCGTTCATGTTCAATCCGGCAGATTTGCATCACGACAATCCGTTCGCCGCACCTCATCTCAGCAACACTGTTTCGGCGATTTTGATTGCTATCAATCAGTGGAGAGATGGGGGCAACTGAACATAGAAGAGCGATATTTTCCCGTGATTCCAACGCTTTGCGTAGGGAAGTTCGCCGCAAGAGGCCGGGTATGAAGACGCAGCTCACGAGAGCAATCACACTGTTTGCAGCCATGGCTTGCTATTCGTTGTCGGCGAGCGCGGGCGGAATTGATCGACTTGGTTCTTTCGCCACCGCAGCAAACTCCGCCAAACCTCTGCTTCATCTAGCCCACGGCTGGCACTGCGAACGCCGTCGCGGCTTTAACTGGGGCCGGGTCAAAAACCATAGCCATAGTGAAGCCTGCAATGAGTACCGCAAGCAAGAACGCCATCAGAAGCACTATGTGGCGCCTGGCGAGAACGGCTACGGCTATGACAACCATAATTACGTTGAACCCTACGACAGCGGTTATGGCTATGACGGCGGCGCGGAGCGCGATGACTATGGCGCCTACGACACGTACCCTCCCAATGAGAGCGAAACGTACTACGACGATGATCCCTACCCGGAGTACGAAACGGACTACCGCTATCAGGTGCCGAGGAATACGCGCCGCTATCGACGGCGTCACCAACGGATTCGCCCGCGAAGGCACGATTTCGAACGGATCAGACCGCGACGCAGGCTTGAGGGCGAGCGGCGTGTTCGAAGGTTGCGACGACAGCGCTTAGACAATCGCAATCGACGCGCCAACGCGCCGCGCCAGGTTGCACCGCAGCGGCCGCAGCGCCAGGTTCTGCAAGTTCGCGAGGCTCGCCAGGCTCCGCAACGACGGCAACGCCGTGCTAATCAGCCGCGTCGTCAACAACGCCAAGCCAATCGGCCCAATCGCCCGCAGCGCCAGGTTCGCCAGGCTCCGCGACAACGGCAACGCCAAGTGAATCGGCCGAACCGCCAACAGCGCCAAGTTCGCCAAACCCAGCCACAACGGCAGCGCCAGGCTAATCGGCCGCGCCGCCAGCAACGCCAGGTCAACCGACCAAATCGCGAACAGCGCCAGGTTCGCCGGACGCCACAACGCCGCAACCAGCAAGCCAGAGCAGAGCGACAAGTAAGAGTGCAGCCCCAAACCCGTCCGGTGCAGAGACCGACAGCCGGATTTGACGAGATGGCGGCGGCGCGGGCGCGGCGGGCGCAAGATGAAGGCCACGTGCGGGTAGGGCCCGGCAATCGGCCGCGTCGCGAGAATTCGCCCTAAGGCTTGACCGAAACGCAATGGTGCCGGTGCCGTCTATCAGTCCCGGCGCCGACGGCAATTATCGGGTCGATCGTCAGCACACTCCACGCAGCTCGTTCGGTAAGGGCTATTTTGCGTCGCCGCATGTGACGAGCTAGTATCGCGCTATTGTGACAATCGATCTGGAACAGGCGCGCGCTGCCCTTCTCGCCCGCAAAGCCGAGCTCGAAACTCTGAGCGAAATCTCCGAGGGCGCCCGGGATACGGTCTCGCTGGATCAGCAATCCGTCGGGCGGCTGAGCCGCATGGATGCGCTGCAACAACAAGCCATGGCACAAGCGACGGAACGACAACGGGCGGGCGAACTCCAGCGCATCGCCAAGGCGCTGCGGCTGATCGCCGACGACGAATACGGCTGGTGCGAGAGTTGTGGCGAGGAGATTGCTGAAAAGCGGCTGGAGGTCGACCCGTCAGCAACGGTGTGCGTTCGCTGCGCGAGGCGTTGAGTTCAATCGCG
>JAUVMS010000234.1 GCA_030600135.1 Hyphomicrobiales bacterium
CCGGACAGGACGCGCCAGACGATACAGCCAAGGCCGACGCCCTGAGCCTGACGAAGATTGCCCTCCAACCCGAAGGAACGTTTGTCGAAATCGCCTTCTTGCGCGAGCACTACGAGCACTTGACGGAATGCCGCGACGCCGGCGATTGGCAGGCGGCAAAGGCGGCGGCACTCGCCGCGATGCAAGAGCCCGGCTTCTGGGAGGCCCCGGAGCGCTTTGGCTTGCTCGACATCCTCGAACGGCGAGACCGGATCGAGGCCGGCATGCGCCGGGCCGGCTCGCTGCTGGCCCGCCTGACCGGCGCGGTCCGCGAACACTACCCCGCGCGCCTGGTGGGTATCCTGAGCCAGAACCTCTACTTGCTTGAATTGGCCTGCTCCGACATCAAGGAGGAGCGTCCAAGCGACGCGATCCTCCTCGTTACCATCGGTCGCGAGAGGGGCGCGGAAACGCTACACCTCTCGGGCTTCGCCGAAGAGCTGGCGGATATGTATCGCGCCTGGGCCAAGCGCCGCCGCATGAGACTGCGAGTGTTGGACCGGGTCCCGCGCGAGAACCCCACGGGATTTCGCTTCCTGGCGCTCGTCGAGGGATACGGCGCGTACACAATCCTCTCTAAGGAAACTGGCCTCCACGTATTGGAGCGCCCGACCGGGCAACCCAAAAGCTTCGATCGTCTGCGCGCCGTGGTCAAGGTCGCGCCCCAAACGGCGGTGGTGGATGGTGGAGACCCACCGTCTCTTCGCGAGGCTGCTCAGAACTTGCTCGACGAAGCCGACGTGACGGAACTCAAGATTGTCCGCCGCTACCGCAAGGAGCCCTCGCCCCTGGTTCGCGATAGCGTCAGGGGGTGGCGCACCGGACGAATTGATCAGGTTTTAGAGGGCAATTTCGATCTTCTTTAGGTTGGACAAAATCTCGCAGCGAAGTTCGCGCCAGCGACCTGGGAAACGCCGGGTTCGCTTCACGCGAAGTCGGAAAGGCGCCGACTGCGGCGGTTTCCTTGGGCCATTTGTTCAATGAAATCGCCCGGCTCGCTTTTCAACCACCAGCGCCATCGCGCGTGTAACCGCTAAAGAGTTCATCACCGCCATCGCCTGATAGAGAGACGGTGACATGTTCGCGCGTGGGCGCTGAGACAAGGTAGGTCGGGATTTGCGAGGAATCGGCGAATGGCTCATCATAAACCGAGGCAAGTTTGGGAATGACGTCGATTGCCTGATCCGCCGTGACATAAAGCTCAGTATGATCCGTCCCGACGTGCCGGGCCACGGTGGCGGCGTGTTTCGCCTCGTCGAAGCCCTCGACGTCGAAGCCGATTGAGAAGGTCTTGACGGGCCTAGCGGAGACTTTCTGCATGAGGGCGACGACGGTTGATGAATCAATGCCGCCGGAGAGAAAAGCTCCCAAAGGGACATCTGAGATCATGTGTCTCGAAACCGCGTCTCCAAGCAAGGCATCCAACTGGTCGATGGCGTCCTCGTCGGTTCCTTCAAAGGGTGTGGACTGGCCAGCGGCGACACCATCCTCCAATCGCCAATAGGGCTTTAGATTGTGGGGACCTGAGACCGATTTAGTCAAAATCCATCCCGGTTCAAGCTTGCGGGCATTTTGGTAGATTGTCTTGGGGGCCGGAATGTAGTTGTGGCGCAAATAGGAGACCACGGCATTTCGGTCGATGGTTCTGTCGAACGCCGGGTTTGCCGTGAGTGCCTTCAGTTCCGAGCCGAACATGAGGATGCCATCGTGCAGGCTCCAGTAGAGCGGCTTGATGCCCAGCCGATCCCTGACCAAGCTCAACTTGTGTTGCTTGCGGTCCCAGATGCCGATGGCAAACATTCCGATCAGTCGTTTGACGGCCGCCTCGACACCCCACTCGGCGCACCCCTCGACAATGACTTCGGTGTCGGAATGACCGCGGAACTTTCGGCCCTTTTGCTCGAGTTCGCGACGCAACTCGCCCGCGTTGTAGACTGCGCCGTTGTAGGTGATCACGAACCGACCGCAAGACGACCGCATGGGCTGTTGGCCGGCCTCGGAAAGGTCGACAATGGCAAGCCGCCGGTGGCCAAGGTAGATGCCGTTGTCATCATCGACCCAAATGCTTTCGCCATCTGGCCCGCGATGACGCAGAGTGCTGGTCATATCGCGAATGACACCTGCGGTGCCGCGCCGACCATTGAATACAAACAGGCCCGCTATTCCGCACATGACCGCATCTATCAAATACCTAAAAGATTTGTCTAGAGAATATCCGTGGAATGAGGGCCGTCAAGCACGTTCGTCCAATTTCGTCATTTGTAGGTCATGTTGGTTGAAACTCAAGGACCGCGAAGTGCGGAAGCAAGATTGACAAGCATATTGCGGGATGCGCACTGCCATAATCCCGGCGTTTCTCTATCCGATCGCGATTATGAGTGGGCGTGGTCTACTTGTGCTCCTGGTGTGTGATCACATGAAAAGGAAGCATTTCTGCTCGTCAATTGGCGGGCCTGGTCGTATTGCTTTGACATGACCACGAACCTTACGCGGTCAGTCGGTTCGGGCGAGCTTGTTGTGTCCGATCTCGCGATAGCGCTCGCCTGTAATCGGACATGTGAGGTCCGCTCCCAGCTTTGCACCGGCACGGCTCATCCATCCAATCCGCTTGGCTGGCACACCGGCCATCAGCGCATAGTTCGGCACATCCGTCGTTACGACAGCGCCAGCAGCGATGAAGCAGTAGGCGCCCAAGTCGTGACCGCAGACAATGGTGGCGTTAGCGCCAATGGTCGCGCCTTGTCTTACCAATGTGGATTGGAACTCATCCTTGCGTTCAATTTCAGCGCGGGGGTTGCTGACATTGGTGAAAACACAGCTCGGACCGCAAAACACGCCGTCCTCAAGCTCGACGCCCTTATAAACACTGACGTTGTTTTGCACTTTGCAGTTGTCACCGATCTTCACATCGGGCCCGACCATAACGTTTTGGCCAAGTACGCAGTTTTGCCCGATCGAGCAGCCAGCAAGAACGTGGACGAAGTGCCAAATTTTACTGCCTTGGCCAATCTCACATGGGTCATCGACATAGGCACTTTCGTGGATGAAGACGCCGTCGTGGGATTCAGCCATAACCTAGTCGCCCCTCGCTTTGCGCCCTGTCCAGAAACGGATGGCGCTCGCCGGTGCTGGGCTCAATCATGGCCGATCGAATAGCAGATACCGTCTCGATCGAGGGGCGAACGTCGTCCAGCGAGAAGCCGTTGCCTTGCAGAATTTGCTGATAGCTAAGTGTATGCAAGTCGGTGAAACCGCCCGAAAACTCGATCTCGACGCCGTCGACCGTGATGGAGCGGAAGGTCGTTTGATCGTTCTTCAAACCAAGCGGTAGGTCACGACTGTTGATCGACAAGAACCATCTGACACGCGCGCGCTGGTACTCGAGATAGCCGGATGCGCAATCGCGGGCATGATATTGGACGATATTATTTTTCAGGGGCCCGAAGACAAAAGACAGCATGTCATAAAAATGAACGCCGATATTGGTCGCGATGCCGCCTGATTTCTCCTCGCTGCCCTTCCATGAGACCTGGTACCAGCGGCCGCGCGAGGTGATGTACGCGAGATCGACATCGTAGATGTGATCGGGCCCGCTCTCGGCGACGCGATCCTTGAGAGCGATGATCGCGGGATGCAACCGGAGCTGGAGTATCGTATTCACCTTTCGGCCCGTGCTGTGCTCCATTTCGGCCAGACCGTCGATGTTCCAAGGGTTGAGAACCAACGGTTTCTCGCAGATCGCTTCAGCCTCGGACCTAAGTGCGAAACGTACATGGGCATCGTGCAGGTAATTCGGTGAACAGATGCTGATGTAGTCGACCAACTCGTGGCGCCGGCGGAGTTTGTCGATGTGTCGGTCGAAGCGCTCGAACTCGACGAAAAACCGTGCATCGGGAAAGTAGCTATCGATGACCCCGACCGAGTCGGCCGGGTCGTACGCGGCGACGATATCTCCGCCGACGTCTCCAATGGCCCGCATATGGCGAGGGCGACGTAACCCGCTGCGCCAATGAGGGCAAATCGCGGGCAGTACTCTGCGCGGGATGCTTCAGTCATTGCACGACCTGCGGTCTTGTAGGAGCCTCTCATGGACTGGGGCGTGATCCGTACAGATCGGAGAATACTGAATTCCTGTCAGGCGGTCCGTCCTCCTGGCTCTTACCTGAATCGTCAATCGCCCTTTGCACGTTGAATCTAGAGGCTGTCTCAAATTCTTGGTGTTTCTACCACCAGCTATCAGACCCTCGTCGACTGACAAACGATGAATGCGGTGCATTCAATTGTTGAATGCCCGCTACGCTGGGACCAGGGCGGATGTGTCCTGGAGAACCCGCGTTTGACGGCCCATGACGTCGAGTAACAGCCAGACACGATCCTTTTCGGGCGCCGATAGAACCCGGGCAACGAAATTGCGAAATGGGCCTTCGGTAAGTGTTACACAGTCGCCCGGCTCCACCTTTGGCAAGAGAAACTGACTTAGGCGCCCGGCATCCTCGTGGGCGCGCAGATGTTCAACAAAGTCCTCTGGCAGCAGCCCGACGCTGTCACCGAACTTCACCAGAGAACGGACGCCGCGGGTCGAAAGCAGCGGTCGCCATTGGTCTCGCGTCCTGGAGAACCTTACGAAAATATATGACGGGAACAAAGGCCGCTTCACCTGTTCGACCTTTCGGGCATGGCGACGGGTTCGTGTCATCATCGGGCAATAAACTTCGAACGATTGACGCTCAATGTGTTGAATCGCAATCGATTCCTGGTTCGCCTTGGTGTAGAGCGCAAACCACTGTCGCTCACTCATGGTATTCGTCCTCAGCCCTTTTCTATTGCAGAAAACCAGGTATCAAGAGACGCGATTGGTCGAGTCCAGCATTGATAAGAAAGCGTTCTAAATCAAACTCTTGATCGACTGCAACGAGGTAGTGGCAGGCCACGGCCGCGTCCAGTCGTTCGCGATCATGGGCCCTTTGTAAGTCCGCCAGAGACGGATAAATTGTTACTCCGCTACGCGATAGCTCTGCATTGGCATGGTCGATGATGCCAATTATGTTGAGATCTGGAAATTTGGCAGAAACAAGGAGAGCCAGCTCTGTGAGTTCGGTATTTCCAAGAAACACTATGTTGATCCAGCTGTTGGCCTGGCAGAGTGTCAACAGAGCGCTGTATTGCTCACGGCCGCTCCGAAAAATGTCGAACGAGGCTTGCAGATAGCTTGCCGTTAGTTGTGCTTTTTCGGCAAAACCGTCTGGCGTCAGATAGTAGAGGTAGCGACGCACCGGCGCCTGCTGCAGCTTGATTAGCCCCTTGCTGACGCAGCGTTTGACATGCCAGTTGATCATGCCGACGGAGATGCCGATCTCCTCGGAGAGCCGTTTTTGAGAGATTGCCGGGTTGCGATCGATCTCGATCAATAGCTGACGAATGACGTTCTGATCGGACATTGTTCCATCGGCCAAAACCACATTCAATTGTTGAACGCTTAACACCCTCATGTAACACCTGCAAGTCGGGCGAGGGAAAAGCAGTGGATACAACTGCCTGGCGTCATTGCCGTGCATGCGCAGGCGCTATGTGGCGAGGTTTGGTGCCCCGCCGATGGGGATGGCGTCGTGCCTGGTGGTTCTACGCGACCGGCAGTCGGGTTGGTACTGCAGCAAGACCAAGCGGCAAAGTCGTGGCCAAACAGGGCGATGCGCGGCCACGTAGTTTGCGCTTCGATCTTGCGAAAAACTGATTCGCGCAAATTGCAACAAGAAAATTATCGCCGCCAGGAATTTTCCTCTAGCCGGATCGTTGTATGGGTGTTCTCGGGCTTCGGTCATCCCCGCTTGACCGGCCAAGAGACACCGCCTGGCCATCGTCCTGCGTATCGGGTTTTGCGTATCAGGAGGCCAGGCCGCATGCA
>JAUVMS010000214.1 GCA_030600135.1 Hyphomicrobiales bacterium
GATTGAGTCTCTCGACTTCGCGGTGAGTTCGCAAGTTTGCCGTGATCAGGGGTGTGGAAAATCCCTACGTACGCCTTTGTTCGGTGCTCGGATTGATCGCCACATTGTCGATCAGCCGTGTACTACCGAGGTGCGCTGCAACGAAAACCCGCGCGGGACGTTCCGCTATATCAGTAATCGGCGCGAGGTTCTCGGCACCACGCAATTCGAGGTAGTCCACAAGAAATCCCGTCGAATCGAGCCGCACGCGCCCCGCCTCCAACGATTCAGCCACTGCCCGGCCTTCGCCGACATCACTCGCGATGTCGGAAATCACCCGATTGAGTAGGGGAGCAACCGCCCGCTCCGCCTCGCTCAGATAGGCATTGCGTGATGATAGGGCGAGACCGTCGCTCTCCCGCACAATGGGCCCGTGAACGATCTCGATGGGCAAATCGAGATCGCGAACCATGCGTTTAACGACGAGCAACTGCTGATAGTCCTTTTCTCCGAACACCGTGATATCGGGCATCGCCTGTAAAAAAAGCTTTGCCACCACCGTCGCCACACCTGAAAAGAAATGCGGCCTTGCTGCACCGCACAGACCATCGGACACGCCACCGACAAAAATTTGAGTCGAAAAGTCGGACGCATACATTTGCTCATTGTTCGGCGCGTAAATCAGGTGGGCACCAGACTTCGCCACCTTCAAATTGTCGCCGGCCGTATCGCGCGGATAAGCAGCGAAATCCTCATTGGGAGCGAACTGCGTCGGGTTGACGAATATTGATACGATCACTCTGCTGGCATGCTCTAGCGCAATGCCAATGAGCGAAGTATGCCCCTCATGCAACGCCCCCATCGTTGCCACCAGGCCGACCAAATGCCCTTCGGCGCGCCAGTCGGCGACGATTTCACGAAGGTCTTCGACAGTATGAACCGTGTTGACTCTCTTCGCCAAGCCTAGCTCTCCTTGCAACAGTGTTTGAACATACCGACGCTGCTGAAGCTCGCCAAGACCGCGAGCCGATGCTATGCGATTGGGTCTTGGTTGGAGAATATGTCCGATCACGGCGCAATTGACCATGCGCCATCACGAGGAGCGCGGGGATGATGGTCCAAAATCGGGGCGACGGCCTCGCCGAATTGCCTCATCGCGACGAGATCGCAAGCCACTACCTGACCGATGAAACACGGCTCGTGAGCGCGCTAACCGAGCGCGCTACTTTCACGGCCGAAGAAAAGCGGCGCATGGCCGGCTTGGCGCGCCGTCTGGTCCATGCCGCCCGCGCCGGGCGCAACCAATACGGCGGCGTCGATGCGTTCTTGAATGAGTACGGTCTGAGCACCGAGGAGGGCATCATCTTGATGTGCCTCGCGGAGGCACTGCTTCGGGTGCCGGATGCCGAGACCGCCGACTCGCTCATCGACGACAAGATCTCCAGCGGCGACTGGGCCCGCCATTTGGGCAACTCTGAATCGCTGTTCGTCAATGCCTCGACTTGGGGGTTGATGCTGACCGGTCGCGTCATCGGGCTCAAGGACAATGCGGGTTCCAACCCAGCGAGTTACGTCAAACGCCTGATCGCGCAAAGTGGCGAGCCCATCATTCGCCAGGCCATGCGCCATGCCATGAAGATCCTAGGCGATCAATTCGTGCTCGGTCGCACCATCGCCGAGGCCCTCAAGCGCGGCCGCGACGACGAGGCGAACGGTTACCGCTTTTCCTACGACATGCTGGGAGAGGCGGCCTGCAGCGCGCGCGATGCCGAGCGCTATTTCGGGCGCTACATGGATGCGATTTCAGCCGTCGGCCAGCATGCCGGACCCATCAGCAGCCTCAGTTTCAGCGCCTTGATGGAGCGGCCGAGCCTTTCGGTGAAGCTGTCGGCGATCCACCCGCGCTTCGAGCCCATGAAAGAGGATCGGGTGCGCCGCGAGCTTGTCCCGCGAATGCTTGAGTTGGCGCGTGCCGCCCGCGACCAAGGGCTTGCCATCACGATTGATGCGGAGGAAGCGGATCGCCTGGATTTGACGGTGCAGATCCTGGCCGATTGCATCGGCGCCCGGGTGCTCGACGACTGGAATGGTTTGGGACTGGCGGTACAAGCCTATGGCAAGCGCGCATTGCCACTCTTGCGTTGGTTGAAGCAACTCGCCAAGGCGTCCGGCCGCCGAATGCCTATTCGTCTCGTTAAGGGGGCCTATTGGGATACCGAGATCAAGCAAGCTCAAGAGCTTGGCCTATCCGACTATCCGGTCTTCACGCGCAAGTCCAACACCGACGTTTCATATTTGGCCTGCGCCCGCTTCCTGCTCTCCGAACCGGAGTATTTTTATCCTCAGTTCGCCACTCACAACGCCCATACCATCGCCGCCATAGAGGTGACCGCGGCGGGTACGCCGTTCGAATATCAACGTCTCCACGGTATGAGCGAGGCGCTCTACAGCGAGGTTGTTGGTGCCGACAAACTTGCCCGCCCGTGCCGTATTTATGCCCCCGTCGGCGACCACGAAGACTTGCTCGCCTACCTAGTGCGCCGGCTTTTGGAAAACGGTGCCAACACCTCGTTTGTCAACCGTCTGGCAGACGATGAACTGCCCGTCGCCGAGATCATCGATGATCCGGTTGAACGGGCGGAGAACAATGACCCCAAGCGCCACCCACGCATCCCGTTGCCGTGCGACCTCTATGAGCCGGAGCGCCGCAATAGCGCTGGCCTGCCGCTTTGGGAGCATGACGTTCGCAACCAATTGGTGGAGGAAATGGAGGCCGCGCTCAGCCTACCATTGGCGGCGGGACCACTGATCTCCGGCGTTGCGCAGACCTCAGGCGAGGGGCGGGCGATCCTTGCCCCGCACGACCGCACGGTTGCTGTCGGCCAATGCGTCGACGCCGACGAACAAGCGATCGAAGCGGCCATATCGGCGGCCTCCGCGGCGCAACCGGAATGGGATCGCCTTGGAGGCGCGAAACGTGCTGACATTCTGGAGGCGATCGCCGACCTCTATGAGCGCGAGCGGCCTACCCTGATGGCGGCCATGGTGCGCGAGGCCGGCAAGACGATACCGAACGCCCTAGGTGATTTGCGCGAGGCGGTTGATTTCCTCCGCTACTATGCCGCCGAGGCGCGCAAGTCGTTCGACGGGCCGACAGAGCTGAAGGGCCCCACCGGCGAGCGCAATGAGATTTCACTGCACGGTCGCGGAACGTTTGCCTGCATTTCCCCATGGAATTTCCCGTTGGCGATTTTCACGGGTCAGATTACGGGCGCGCTGGCAGCGGGCAATGCGGTTCTCGCCAAACCGGCTGAACAGACACCGCTGGTTGCCTTCAAGGCGAGTCAGCTCTTCCTCGAGGCCGGCGTGCCGGGCGATGTCTTTCACCTCTTGCCAGGTGGCGGAGCGAGCGTTGGCGCCCGTCTCATCAATGACCAGGAGGTGTCCGGCGTCGCTTTTACGGGATCGAACGACACGGCCAAACTTATCCAGCGCGCCCTCACCGATCGCGGCGGACCCATCGTGCCGTTGATTGCCGAGACCGGCGGTATCAATGCCATGATCGTGGATTCATCCGCCCTACCTGAGCAGGTTGTGCGCGACGCCGTGATGTCGGCCTTCGACAGCGCCGGGCAACGCTGTAGCGCGGCTCGCCTCCTCTTCCTGCAAGACGACGTCGCCGATCGCATGCTGGACATGCTGGTGGGCGCCATCCAAGAGCTCACAGTTGGCGATCCCATGAGCTACGACACCGATGTGGGACCGGTGATCGACGAGACGGCAGAGGACGAACTCAACGCCCACAAGCTTCGCATGCGGCGCCAAGCGCGTGAGTTGGTCGAGCTGGCGATGCCGGACGATTGCCGTCAGGGCACGTTCGTCACGCCGGCGGCCTATGAGATCGACGACATTGCCATTCTCGAGCGCGAGGTCTTCGGCCCGATCCTCCACGTCGTTCGTTATCGTCGTGATCAGCTCGACACTGTCTGCCAGGCCATCAACGCCACAGGATATGGCCTGACGCTTGGGCTGCACAGCCGCATCGCCACCACCGCCGACTACATCGCCGAACGCGTTCATGTCGGCAATTTCTACGTCAATCGCAACCAGATTGGCGCCGTTGTCGGCGTCCAACCGTTTGGCGGCGAGGGGTTGTCGGGCACCGGGCCCAAGGCGGGCGGACCGCACTACCTGCCACGTTTTGCGCTGGAGCGCGTCCGCTCCACCGACATCACCGCCACCGGCGGCAACACGGCACTGCTGTCGCTGGACACGAGCGTTCAGGATTAGGAATCAACAACTGCGCGACCGTTTTGGCCAAACCCGGCATGATCAGAGGTCAAGTTACGCCTGCCGCTGGCGTCCATGACGGGCCGGTCGACCGCCATCTCCAATTGGTCGCGAAAGCGCGCCAAACTGAACTCTTGGTTGTCCTGGCGATGTAAAGATTTGGGCCTACTGAAGTCGATGAGATATGATGGTGCGAAGGCGATTTGATCGGCCGTTCGCCCTTCAGCACGCTGCCGAGCCAAATATGAAGCAAACAGAGCGAAACGGCCCCGCATCGCAGGGAAATGACCTCTTGGCGCACACAAGCACTTTTACAAATCCGTTTTCATCGCCATCTAGTATGGATGGACACATAGCTCACTTGGGCCAAGCCACCGACGATCAAAGTCATGCCTAGCGACAAAAAGACACCCGTCCCAAAGGACGCGACACAACAACCGGCCGAACAGCGCCCGAATGCTGATGATGTCGGCGCGTTCTTGGCCAAGGTGCGCTCCATGCCCGCCCCGGTAACCGGCTCCGGCGATCACGGACGCTTGATTTTCGCCATGGATGCCACGATGAGCCGCCAGCCCACATGGGATATGGCGCTTGGGCTCCAGGCCGACATGTTTCACGAGGTCAAATCGGTCGGCGGACTTGATGTACAACTCATCTACTTTCGCGGTTTCGGCGAGTGTCGGTCGTCGAAGTGGGTAAGCGACCCTGATGCGCTCGCACAGCTGATGACGACCGTGCAATGCAGGGGTGGTCATACCCAGATCCGCAAGGTGCTCTTGCATGCCAAACGCGAGGCTGAGCAGCACAAAGTTGGCGCCCTCGTCTACGTCGGTGATTGCATGGAGGAACGTATCGACGATCTTGCCCAACACGCTGGAGAGTTGAGTCTCTTGGGCGTTCCGGTTTTTCTGTTTCAGGAGGGCTACGAGCCCCGTGCCGAGCAAGCTTTTCGCGAAATTGCCCGCCTTACGCGCGGCGCCTATTGTCGGTTCGATGCTGGCGCCGCCACTCAGCTTCGCGAGCTGCTGAGCGCGGTGGCCGTCTATGCTGCAGGTGGCGCAAAGGCGCTCGAAGACCTCAGCGCCGCGCGTGGCGGTGGTGCGCGGCTGTTGCTCGAACAGCTCAAATGATTGCGGCCAGCGGGTAAGATGCAGTTCTTTATTCTCGGTCTCGCCGTACTCGTGCTGCTACTCGTGGCAGTCCGCTTGTTCGTCAGCGCCAATCCGACGACGCTGGCGCGCCAACTGCGTCTGGCAGGAATAGCGATAACTGTATTCGCGGGGATTTTACTGGCGATCGGCCGGCAGTTTCAGTTTGCTCTGCCGCTCTTTTTGGCGGCAATTTGGCTGGCAGCGCGATCGTCCGCCACCAGCACCGGGCATCGTTCACCGAGAGGCAAATCCGAAGTCAAGACTGATTGGCTAGCAATGGAGCTGGACCACGACACGGGCGAGATGCACGGAACAGTGTTGCAGGGGCAATTTCAGGGGCGCGCGTTGGAGCAGATGGATGTCAATGAATTGGCCGAGCTTTGGCGAGAGTGTCGCGGCGCCGACCCCCAGTCCGGCCAGCTGATCGAGGCTTTCCTCGATCGTATACATCCCGATTGGCGCGATGCCCATGGCGCCCCGGGCGGAAGTGGCGACGCTGACGTTGGCCCCATGACGGTTGAGGAGGCCTATAACATTCTGGGCCTCGCGCCAGGCGCCACTGTCGATGACATCCAGCGCGCGCACCGTGAACTGATGAAGCGCTTTCACCCCGATCGCGGCGGATCGACCTACTTCGCGGCGAAATTGAACGAAGCCAAAGAGCTGCTATTGCAGGTCGAAGGCGGCGGCCCGGCGTCGTAACAAATCCAGCTAAAGTACGTTGATTTTGAATGGACGCGCGTCAGGCCGCGACTGCGGCCCGGCGTGTA
>JAUVMS010000095.1 GCA_030600135.1 Hyphomicrobiales bacterium
TACTTGAAGCTGAAAGCTACAATATTGGTGCTATTCTCGGTCTTGGCCGTTAGGTCATAATCAACGTCGCCCAACAAGCCGCTGAACCGATCGACACCATAATCGATATCACCATCCTCGAAGAAGATATGGGTGTAGGCAAAGTCGAGGCTGATATTTTCACTATAGCGGTATGTGGCACCGGCACTTGCCCAGGTGCGATCGGTGTCCGGGACCTGAACCAGACGGGTCGAATTGCCGCTGATCGGAGATTCCTCGAAGCCAACACCTGCTCTTAGCGTCAGATCGGCGCTGTGATCGAATTCAAGGCCAACCGAGGCGAACCACGAATCTTGCCAGTCCAGTGCGATCGCCGTGATCGTGTCGCCCGCGGCGAATGCCGTGGCGCCAACCATACCGGCCGACTTGGCGATGGCTTTCAGTTCTCCAAGATTGCTCCAGCGTGTCCACTCGTAGGTGCCCATGACGCGAACCGTGGGCGTGACTGCTTGGCGAATGCTGATGGTCACGACGTCGGGCAATGTGATGTCGGCGGAGGCGCCGATGTTTGGTTGGCGGGCCAGACCGAACGTGCCCTCGAGCTCGTGTTCGACCTCCGAGCGATAACCGATACCGATGTTGGTCCCGCGAACCGGCTCGAGCATAATTCCGGCGGTAAAGCCAAAACCGTAGTCATCGGCATTAATGACGGCACTCGGTTGAGTGACGTCGGGTGCAGGACCAAACTTGAATGTGAGGTCAAAATAGGAAATCTGAGCGCCGACCCCAACGGCGACGCCGTGGGCGATCTTATAGGCGACGACCGGATTGGCATTCATGTTGAAGATGCTCGAGCGCCTGCCGTGCATGAAACCGCGCCAATTGGAGTCGTCGGGTTTTGTCGTCAGTCCGAACGGTGAGTTTGTCCCAAAGCCGATAAACAGGTTGCCGCCTTGGCCACCAACCTGGTGGCCCGCATAACTTGCCGGCACGAGCGCAAGACCGGCAATCGACGTGCTGTCGTTCAGCGGCGCCAGCGTGGGCACAACCAGTGCTTGAGCAAACGGATTGCTGCTCGAAATCACGCCGTCCTTGATCTCCGTGTCGGGGATGATTACGGCCGCATGGGATTCCGTATTGGTGCCGGGAACGGCAGCGAGTGCAGCGGGATTCCAAAACATCGAACTGAGGTCGTAGCCGGCTGCAACACCAGCGAAAGCGCTGCCCAAGCCTGAAGTCGATTGCTCACGGATCGCAAAACCGCCCGCATGTGCCCAACCGGCCGACATGACGACCATGCCGGTCGCGATCAGTATTGCACGCCGGTTCGTCGCCCGACGCAAACCACTGCCTGCCATTGCCCCCTCCAAGCTCCTGTCGCGGCGGCAAGTCGTTCTTTTTTGCCTTTGGTGCCCCTCGCCCTCAGGCTCAAAGCCAATGCCGCGATTGGAACTACTTGTATCTGTGCGGACGATGCGTTCACAACCTAACGTTGAGCGCAATCCCGCACGCGGAGTGATTTTTAGCGCCGGTTGTTGCCGAAGCGGCACAAATCGACGGCGACACATTCATCAATTATGAAATTTGTTATCGGGAAACGTGGACTTTGAAGCCAACACTACAGATCGACCACGTTCGATCGAAATATGATTGTCGTCGCCCGGTCGCTAGCTTCGACACGGCTGGGGCGTGGTTGGACAACCTCCAATTCTCGGCGCGTGTCGCGGAGGCCAAATCGTGGCACAAAAAAAGCCGGCCCGCTCAATGTCGGACCGGCTTCTTCCCACGGAGCTGAAACCCATTGCCCTGGAAGTCGGCTTCAGCTCGCCCCCCAATGTTCCGTAGACGCTTGTCCCCCTCGCGTCGTATCGAACTTGGGTAGTCAATCGCTGTTTACCGAAACCTCTATCTCCCGGAATGCCCCCCCGGTGGTCTCGGGCGAATAACCAACGTCACGAAACCTTGTATCCCAAACTGGGGCTGATCATGCAACCGGTCTAGGTCATGTCTTTCGAATAGTGTGTCTGTCGGGCTACAGGCCTCGGAGCTGAGACGTCGAACGACATGACTGTGGGAGGATCACTTATCGCTGTGCATTTTTTTCTTGAAATAACAATTCGCTAGTTCATTCAACATGGAGCGGATTGCGACTGTGATCGTCGCAATAACAATTCGAAAAGTTGGCATTTGCACGAGTGGAGGAAAATCAATGCTCAAGTGTGGCACAAGGGCCACCAAGTGACCGAGTGCAGATAATTCCGGCCTGCGAGGGGCCGCAAGCAACTGATGGCAAATCAGCATCTCCGCAAATCAACACTAACCTTGCGAACGTCGCTGCCAGTGACTGAAATGTTGAGTGACTGTCTACATTTGCGGGCGCGAACATGCATGCCGGCAGAAAAGGCGCTACCGGATAGGCTTACGGTCAGGCTATTGGCACTTGCTTTGCCGGATAGCGAACCTGTCACATTCAACGCCCTCTCGCGCCAACTTCCGCTCAGACGGTCACCGGTGCTGAGCAGCGAGCTCTGGGCATCGATCTTATAGCTGGTACTGGCGCATTTCAGGCTTTGGCTGAGGCGTCGTTTGGTCTTTAATTGATATTTGACACGGCAGAGCACGCGCTCGCGAGCACCGTTCCGCAAGGTTACCCAACCGCGCCCGCGCCAATCGCCCTCGAGCAGCTTAAAGGGGGTCGCGGCCTCGCCGGGTGTGGCCAGGCCGATGAGCAACAAGACCGTCAGCACCAGACCGGCAGCGCCGTTGATCAATCCGTATCGATGGGTCCAAAAAAGCATCGGTTATTCTGCGTGAACTCTGCGGTTGCGCGAGAATACTCTGTTCACCGCCATAATCAAAGCGGGCAAGATAACAATGTCGCCAACCAGTGCACCGCCCAGTACGATCATTGTCAGTTTTCCAAAGAGCCTCATTGACGGAAGGTCGCTGAACATGGTGATGGCGAGGCCGGCCACAAGAACGATTGTGGTAAGGATCAGGACAGGTCCGATATGCGACAAGGTTGCCATCACGGCCGAGGCCCAGTGCCCCAATTTGTTCCGCTCGCGTTCCAGGCGCGCCAAGAAATGGATGGTGTCATCGACGGCGAGGCCGAAACCGACCGTAAGCGCAATCACGCTGGCATAGGCTAGACCACCGCCGCTCAAGTAGATGATGCTGCCGGCGCCGACGATGGGAAACAAGTTTGGCAATAGGCTCATGGCCATCACCAACACCGAGCGAAAGGCGATGCCGATCAGCACGATCACGATCGCAATAGCCATCAAGAGACCGCGATTGAGCTGGGCAATCATGCTCGCGCTCTGCAACGCGGAAACCGCGGTTAGACCAGTGACGGTGAACGAAATCTTGGGATTAGTGGTCTTGAGTTCGGCAAGTTTGGCTTGCAGATCACGCATGATTGGAACCGATTGATCGGCGTCGAGATTGGGTAACCGCCCAGTCACGAGCGCCGATCGTGACTTGGTGTTGACGAACCGTCCGACCAAATGATCCGGCAGCAACCCGAGGTAACGCTCGAGCACTTTTGGATCATCGATGCCGATGTCTTTGAGCCATTGCCGCAAGGTCTCAACCGACCAGACGTTGCCGATGTCCGGATGCGCGACTTGGATGCCGTGAGCTGCGGCAATGGCGTCAAGCACCGGGGCCGAGCCAATGGTCATTTCCTCGGGCCACTCGACCATGATGTGCAGCGGGTAGGCCCCGGTTAAGCGGGCATCCAATCGCTTTGATGCGCCAACCGACTGATTGTGTCTCGGCACCTCATCGCTCAAGCGGTAGAGCGGCTCGAGTTGCAAGTGCATTGCGGCAAAAGCGACCAGTGCGGCAATACCAAGTAGTGCGACAGGCATATAATTCCTGCTCAACCAGGCTGCAAAATCAATGCACGCCTGCCCGAGCCAACGCAGCCCCCTTGCCCGTTCGACCTCGCCACGGCGAAAGGCCTCCTCGTTCCTGATGATGAGCACGGACAGCACCGGGACAACTACGATGACCGAGATGAATGCAAGCAGGGTGGCGAAAGCCCCGGCGAAACCAAAGGTCCGGATGAGCGCTGAATCGGTTATCGCCAACGATAGCAGGGCAAGCGACGTGGTGATGGATGTGAGGACGCACGCCGGCCCGACGGTTCGCACGGCATGGCGCGCCGCCGCCCATCGATCGTCACCCTCTCCGATACGACGACGTATCGAGAACACCATGTGCATGGAATCGCTAAAGGCAATGACCATCACCAGCGGCGGAATGACGTTGATAAAGGTGTTCAGCTTCAGACCGTAAAGGCCAAGCAGGCCAAGCGCCCAAAGAACGGCCACGACCGGGCAGATCGCCGCGATGAACACCAGGCTGATGCGGCGAAAAAACGCCAGGCAAATGCCCGCTCCGACGAGGAAACCGGCAAAGTTGTAGACGATGCGGTCACGCTCGATTGCGCTGCGAATCTCGAGCTGCATGACGGGGGCGCCCGATAGCGAGGCCTTGAGGGGGATGTCCTTGAGCACGTCCGCAACGGTTTGCTCGACGGATGCAATGGAGGGGGCGAGCCCATTGTGCGTGAGCGCCGCCTGGTTGAGCGAAACGACGAGGATTGTCAGGTCGTCACCGGCGTCGCCGCCAATCGAGAGGAATTTACCTTCAAGCAACGGGTGGTTGGCGACCTTTTGAATGAGCTCCATGAAGGCCGGGCCTTCGGGCAACTCATCGGGGATCATAGGCGGAGGGTAGCCCGACTCGTCCGGCGGATCGCGCATGGAAAAAGCCGACAGCACCCCGGCCACGCCCTCGGCAAACTCGAGTTCGAGGTGAAGCGTGCGCACTTGCTCGAACAGTTCCGGCGTCAACAGCTTGGCGCCCTCGACGACGACCAGCACGTCGAATTCGCTCGCCGGGAAGCGGTCGCTCATTTTCTTATAATCTTGGAAGACCGGCGTTTCGGCGCGAAACAGCTCGCTCAATGCGTCGTCGGCCTGAAGCCGAGGCAGGCCGAATAGACACACCACGCTTGCCGCGAGAACGAGCAACAGGGACACGATCGGTGCCCGTAGCGCCAACAGTCCCAGTCGCTCAAGCCCGAATCCTAGTGACGGCATCATTGTCTTCTACCAAGGAGAGCGACGAACGAAAGCGAATTTTGGCAACGCGCGCACGTGAAAATGTGGAAAATTCCATAACTCGAGCAAGGCGGACACAGCCGGCACGGCGTCGCAACATCGGGCGCTGCTAACGTTGGACTTTTTCGAGCAGGCTAATCATGGCCCCAACGTAGCTGGCCGGCGCCAGCATGATCCAGTGGGCCACGCCCCTTGCCGACCCGAAGCTCCATGCCGGCGCGTATGGCAGCGCTGACGAACCACTTGGCCTCGCGAATGGACTCAATCAATGGGCGGCCTTGCGCCAATCCCGCGGCTATGGCGGCGGAGAGCGTGCAGCCAGTGCCGTGGGTGTGGGCCGTGTCGATACGGGAGGCCCTCAGTGTGACGAGATCGCTGCCATCGAACAGTATGTCGACAGCCTCGTTTGTATGACGATGCCCCCCCTTGAGCAAAACGGCCTTGGGCCCGAGCTGCATTAAGCGCTCGGCCTGTGAGCAGAGTTCGTCTTCGTTTCTTGCCTCGGTGGTCCCCAAGAGACGCGCGGCCTCGGGCATGTTGGGCGTCACCAGAGTTGCACGTGGGATCATGCGCGAGGTGAGTGCCGCTTCGGCCTCGGGTTCCAGCAGCACGTCGCCGCTGGTTGCGACCATGACCGGGTCGACGACTATGGGCGCTCCAGGATATCTGTCGAGCCCCTCGGCCACGGCCTCGATGACGTCGCGCTGCGCCAGCATGCCAATTTTTACCGCCGATACGTCGAGGTCAGAAAACACGGCCTCCATCTGCTTGGCCACGAACTCCGCCGGTATGGCGTGAATGGCGGATACGCCATGCGTGTTTTGTGCGGTGAGTGCGGTGACGACCGAGGCGCCATAAACGCCGAGGACGGCAAATGTCTTGAGGTCGGCCTGAATTCCGGCGCCGCCCGAGCTATCGGACCCGGCGATTGTCAGTGCGATGGCTGTCTTGTGTGTCGCAGTCATCCTCGACCAGCCTTTGCCGTCGAACGTTCAGCGATTGTGTCATTCTTGCAAGCTCTTACGCATGATGTTCTCTTGCAGATTTTCCGGTACCAACATCTCCTCAACGGTGCCGAGCCAAGGAAACGTCTCGAGCATCCACTGACCGAAGGTGTTCATCGAGCCTGTCAAGAACAGTATACCGGTCAAGACAAGCAATGCTCCCATGATCTTCTCCATTAAGCCTAAATGCCTGCGGAAGCGCTGCATGAAACCGAGGAAGGGGCGTATTGCGAGGGCGGCGAGAATAAAGGGAACGCCGAGGCCGAGCGAATAGACCAACAGCATGCTGACGCCCATGCCGAGGCTCGCCTCGTTGGCGGCAAGCGATAACACGACGGCCAATATCGGACCGACGCAAGGGGTCCAGCCAAAGGCAAAGGCCAAGCCGATGATGTAGGCGCCAGCAATACTCGCCGGATTGGCGTCGGCCTGATAGCGCGCCTCGCGATAGAGCAACGGAATGCGGATGATGTCGAGGAAGTGGAGCCCGAAGATGATGATGACGACGCCAGCAATCATCGCCAGCTCGGCCTTGTAGCTCTGGATGAACTGGCCGAAGACCGAAGCGCCGGCGCCGAGGCCGACGAACACGGTGGTGAAGCCAAGCACGAAGAAAATCGATGCAAGGACCACGCGGCGGTAAACGGACGGCGCGACGACGCCCTTTTCGCCTGTCATCTGGTCGAGCGTCGTGCCGCCGAGTTAGCCCAGATAGGGCGGCACCAGCGGCAGCACACACGGGCTCAAGAAGCTCATGAGCCCTGCCACGGCTATGCCGAAATAAATGTGTACGTCACCCATCGCTCATTCGCTCGTCTCGGGTTGCTGGCCAGCCCGGCATGGCCCGCTTCTCGAACCGCCGGCGTCAGCCCCGCACTACCTTTATGTTGTTGTTCTCAGGTACACGTATCACTTTCTTGTGCTTGATATACCTTCCGACAACGTCCCAAATCGCCGGACCTTCGGTATTCTCATTGACCGATGCCCAACCAGACACCACGTACTCTCGCTGTAGGTCGATCGGTTCGCCGGTTCGCAACAACCGCATATCATCGATCCGTCGGCCTATAGTGTCGTCGACGTTCATAACGAAACTCATGCCGCCGACGCGGACCATGTCACCGCCCTGCTGATAATATGGGTCTTTGTTGAACAAATTGTCGGCCACGTCCTCTAAAATGTTCTTGATCAGCTGGCCGGTAAAATTGAGGCGATAGGTGGCCGGGTAGGTCAGGCCGGTTAGGGAGTAGACGTCGTCCCAGGTGATATCTTGACCCGGCAGGAGGGTCGGGCCCCAGCGGAAACCCGGCGAAAAGCAAATTTCGGCATCGCGCTCTTCCAGCAAAGCTTGGCAAATCAGATCATCAAATGTGCCGTTGAAGTTGCCGCGACGGTAGAGCAGCGATTCCGTTCTGCCCAACACTTCCGAGAGCATCGGTTCGTGCGGCTCGCGGATGTCGCGCACCAGTTTCGCCATCTCGGGGTCTGGCGTTATCGCGTCCGTGAGAACCGGGATGAGCGCGTAGCTGAAATCCACCAGCCGGCCGTTGTCGACCTTGACATCGAGGCGGGATAAAAACTTTGTGCTCGAGCCACTGGCGACCAGCAGCGTATTGCCAACCTTAATGGGCGCGGGCAAGGCGTCGTGGGTGTGGGCCGTCAATATGACATCGATATCGGGAACGCGTCCGGCCAGTTTGCGGTCGACGTCGAAACCGTTGTGGGAAAGCAGGATAACGAGTTCGGCGCCCGCGTCGCGGGCCTCGGCGACGTGCTTGCGGACAACCTTTTCGCGAATGCCGAAGGACCAATCCGGCACCAAATAGCGTGGATTGGCAATCGGCACGAATGGGAAAGCCTGGCCGATCACGGCAATCTTGACGCCGCCTTTCTCGAACATCTTAGTGGCGTGAAAGACCGATTCATCCCACTCGGTGTCGAAAATGTTGCCGGCAAGGAATGCGGCTTTGCACGTGCCAGAGGTTTCGTTGTTGCCGTAAAGCTCAACGACGCGTTCGGCGCCGTGGGCGAACTCCCAGTGACCCGTCGTCGCCTCGACGCCCAGCTGATTGAGGACATCGACCATGTCGCCGCCCTTGGTCTGCAGTGAAGTGTAGGAGCCCTGGATTGTGTCGCCGCCATCGAGCAGCAGGGTGCGATCGGCACCTCGTTCTGTCCTAATCGCATCGATCAGGCGGGCCATGCGATCCATGCCGCCCACTTTGCCGTATTCCCGTGCCAAGGCGACAAAATCGACCGACGAAAGCGCGTATGCCTGGTGCGAACGGGGCGGAATGGAGAACCGTTGCAGAAAGTCTTCGCCGGTGACGTGTGGTGGGTGGCCCAAGACCTCACCCACACCGAGATTGACGGACGGCTCGCGGAAATAAATCGGCGCCAGCTGCGCGTGACAGTCGGTCAAGTGCAGGATGGTGACTTGGCCCTTCGGTTCAAACCTAAGGAGCTGATCCTCGGTAATCTGCTGGCGCGCGGCGGCGCGTGCCAAATGCGGACCCAGCCCGGTGACAGCCGCGGTAGCGGCCGCCACGGATAAGAAATCACGGCGAGACAACATGAACATCAGCCTCGGAATCTAAGAGGCGGTGTCGATTCCCCAACACCGCCTTCAATTGGCCAATCGATCAAACCGGGGCACTCTTAGTTCCGTACCGCCGGTGTTTCCACGGTTAGGCCCTGGCCGCGGGACGCCAAGTATAGCTCCAGGTTCACATACTCGTCGGAACCGCGCTTGAAGGCCTTTGCGCGCACCTGCTCGTTGCATCCCTTGAAGCGTCGGTGCAGCGTTCCCGGTTTTTGCCACTTCAGTCGGTAGGTCGGAAAGCCGTTGGAATGTCCCTGGCTTAGGGTGTTCATGCGAACCTTTTGGCCGAAGTATTTCTCGTGGCAGTGGGCGCAAGACATGTCGAGCTGACCGCGCCGCTGATAATAAAATTCCTTGCCCTTTTCAGCGAACGGTTTGGCGGGTCCATCAACCTTTACATTGATCGGCATACCGGCCGATTGCCGCCGCACGAA
>JAUVMS010000423.1 GCA_030600135.1 Hyphomicrobiales bacterium
GTGCATATCTCGAGATTGCGTGCCAAGATCGACAAAGGCTTCAACTCACCCCTGCTGCATACGGTGCGTGGGGCGGGCTACATGATCCGTGACGGCGCTTAGCAAGTTTTTCAAAACGACGATCTTCCGTTGGTCGCTCGCATACATTCTGATCTTTGTCGTGGGATCGGGCGTCGTAATCGGTTTTTTGTTTTGGCGAACCAACGACTTAATCACATCTCAGGTGATGCAGACCATCGCCGCCGAGGTCAAGGGATTGCGCGAACAATTCCAGACCGGCGGCGGGCCATTGTTGGCGCGTACGGTGGACGAGCGCGGGCGCACCAAGGGTAGCGGCATTTACTTTCTGTCGGACCGGGCTGGTGCGAAAATTGCCGGCAATCTCAATCGCTTACCGCCCGAACTGGCGAATGGGCGAAGTGGCGGGCTTTTCACCTATCAAAGGGTTGGCGAACCCGACGGGCCTGGGCGTCTTGCCGTCGGCGTTCCCATTGAGGTGGCCGGCGGCGCGCTTCTCATCGTCGGACGTGACATCGAGGATCAGCGTGACTTCATCGAAGTGACGCGCCGCATCTTGCTCTGGGGTGTTGGCTTCGTCGTCCTCTTCGGCCTTGGCGTTGGTTTCCTCATCAGTCGCAGTATATTGAAGCGGATCGATGCCGTCACCGACACGAGCCGCACCATCATGCGCGGTGATCTATCCGGTCGGATTGCCCTCAACGGCTCAGGCGACGAACTCGACCGATTGTCCGAAAGCCTCAACGCCATGCTCGAGCGGATTGAGCAACTGATGACCGGTATGAAGGAGGTCTCCGATAACATCGCCCACGATCTCAAGACGCCACTAACCAGGTTGCGCAACCGGACCGAGGCGGCGCTCAGGGATCATCGTGGAGAAGTGGTTTATCGCGAGGCTCTGGAAAAGTCGCTGGAAGAGGCTGACGAACTGATCCGGACTTTCAACGCGCTTTTGAGCATTGCTCGCCTTGAAGCCGGGGCGGTCGGTGGCAGCAGGGTGTCGATGAAATTGAAAGACGTCGTGCGCGATGTCGCCGAACTCTACGAGCCAGTGGCCGAGGAGCGCGACCTCGACTTGGAACTCGACCTAGCCGACGGAGTTTGCATCGACGGTGAGCGCCAGCTCATCGGCCAAGCAGTTGCCAATCTCATTGACAACGCCATCAAATATGCTGGCAACCCGCCTGCTTCGGGCTCTGAGGCGCATAGGTCGGGCGGACGGGTTCGTATTACGCTTTCCGCGATCGGTGATCAGGCCGAAATCGCCGTCGCTGACAATGGTCCTGGCATTCCCGAAGAGCAACGCGCGCGGGTGCTCAAGCGCTTCGTTAGGCTTGAAGAAAGTCGATCGCAGCCAGGCAGCGGACTGGGGCTTAGTTTGGTGGCGGCAGTTGCGCAGCTCCATGGAGGGTGTGTACGCCTGGAAGATAACACGCCGGGTTTGCGTGTCGTTATTGCGCTGCCGGGTGCCAAACTGCAAAAGGCCGTGTCCGAGCACCAAAATGCTCGCGTGGGAAAATCAGAGGCTGATGATGACGGCTGTTCAGGCCAGGACGGACTTGATCTTTGGAAGTTGGCAAAACGTTGATGTCGCGCTGCCAGTCCATGACGCGCGAATGGCCGAGGACCGGCTTGCCGAGCTTTATGCCAAGCTGGCCGACAACCAAGTATTCGTTGCTTCGCTCGAAGGTGGCACCGCGCGGCGCCTCTTGCTTGCCGTTTTTGGTGCCTCACCCTACCTGAGCGGACTGGTTCTGCGGGAACCACAAAGGCTGCAACGAGTGCTGCAGCGCTCGCCCGACGCGGGCATGACGGAGCTTGTTCAAAATCTCGACACCGCCTTCCAGGATCCAGTCGGCACGGCTGATGTCATGCGGCTCTTGCGCCAGTTCAAGGCGGATGCGGCGCTGCTGATTGCGCTCGCCGACATTGCTGGGCTCTGGTCGGTCGAGCAGGTGACCGGTGCGCTCACGACCGTTGCCGACAGCGCGCTGCAAAATGCTGTGCGCTCTCTGTTTCGACAAGCGGCGGAACGTGGCGAACTGCGTCCCCAAGATGGCGAGCGGTCAGATGTAGGTTCAGGATACATTGTGCTCGGGATGGGCAAGCACGGTGCCTGCGAGCTCAACTATTCGAGCGATATCGACCTCATCATCTTTTACGAGCGCGACGAGGCGGAGCTCAAGTCGGGGCTCGAGCCGCAAACATTTTTCGTAAAGATGACGCGTCAACTGGTTCGATTGATGCAGGAGCAAACCGCGGACGGGTATGTGTTTCGAACGGACCTGCGGCTGCGCCCCGATCCCGGTTCGACTCAGGTCGCGCTCTCGAGCGAGGCGGCGCTCAACTATTATGAGGGGCTTGGGCAAAACTGGGAACGTGCAGCCCTGATCAAGGCGCGACCTGTTGCAGGCGATATTTCAGCGGGTCACGCATTCCTAGAACAAGTGGCGCCATTCGTCTGGCGCAAGTACCTCGATTTTGCCGCCATCGCCGATGTGCACGCGATGAAGCGCCAAATCCACGCCATCAAGGGTTTTGGCTCCATCGGCGTGGCCGGTCACAACATCAAGCTCGGGCGGGGCGGCATCCGTGAAATTGAGTTTTTTGCCCAAACACAGCAGCTCATTGCCGGTGGGCGGCAGGCGGATCTGCGCACGCCGCGCACGCTCGACGCGCTCGCCCGACTTGCCGATCGCGGTTGGATCACGTCTGAGGTGACCGACGAGCTATCGGACGCTTACCGATATTTGCGCCGCATTGAGCATCGCCTGCAGATGATCGCCGATGAGCAAACACACACTTTGCCGACCGACGAGGCCAAGCTTGATCAGCTCGCCCACTTTGCCGGCTACGCCGATCGCGACGCCTTCGAGGCCGAACTCCGTGGTTGGCTCGAAACGGTCCAGCATCATTATGGCGAACTGTTTGAGAATGTACCCGCGCTCACCCAGGAACGCGGCAATCTGGTGTTTACCGGCGATAGCGATGATCCGGCGACGGTCGAGACGCTTGCCAACATGGGATACGAAAATCCCTCGGGCATCATCCAGACCGTCAAGGGCTGGCATTTCGGCCGCTATCCATCGATGCGAAGCGAGAAGGCGCGTGAGCGCCTGACCGAGTTTCAGCCAGTCTTGCTGGAAGCGCTGGCCGATACCGACGGGCCAGATCGCGCGCTGGCTGCGTTCGATCGATTTTTGAGCGAGCTGCCGGCGGGGGTTCAGCTGTTCTCGCTGCTCAGGAACAACCCAAACCTGTTGCGATTGCTGGCTGATATTATGGGCACGGCGCCCCGGTTGGCGAGCACACTCAGCCGTCGTCGACGCACACTCGAGGCCGTCCTCGACCCAGGTTTTTTTGGCACGCTGCCGTCACGCGATGAGCTCGAGCGCATCGTGATCGAGGGGTTTGCGGACGGCACCGACCTGCAGGATAAGCTCGACCGGTCCCGCGTGATCGGCCATGAGCAGGCCTTCCTGATTGGCGTAAGGGTTTTGTCGGGCACGATATCTGCGGAGCAGGCCGGAGATGCCTATGCCGCGCTCGCCGGGCGCCTCATTGCCGCCCTACAGGGTGCGGTCGAGGCAGAGCTTGCCAAAGTGCACGGCCGCGTCGATGGAGGCGCCGCAGCGGTGA
>JAUVMS010000209.1 GCA_030600135.1 Hyphomicrobiales bacterium
AATACCGAGCAACAGGTCGTCGCGGTTGGTGAGCCGTTGGAGGGCCTCGCGTGCCCCGTCATAGAGCGGTTCCTGATGGCCAGGCTGGCTACGCAGTTCCAAGAAGGCTTCGCGGTAGCTTTGCGCCAATCCTTTCACCAGCCCGTCGTCGGCCTCTGGTAACAACCGCCGCATCGCCTCGGGCAAGCTCAATCCAACCCCGTCGAGAACACGTCCGCGTGGCAGAGGTGAAATGCCATTTTGCGCCAGCGCCGTCGTCATCGCCGACACGATCATGTGCTGGCTATCCACCAAGGTGCCATCGCAATCGAAGATGATTAATCGAGGCGTGCTACCCACGGCTAGACGTCCCATTCGGCCAGGTCCACGGACCTATCCGCCTCAAAGCCCAGGATCTTCCAACTTGCAACCATATGTTCCGGCATTGGCGCGTCGACTTCGAGCCAGCCGCCGCTCGGATGAGGAATTTTGATCGCTCGGGCGTGCAAGTGCAGCCGCCGAGCGATTTCGCCACCTGGATGAGCATCGAATCCTCCATACTTCCCATCACCCGCGATGGGATGTCCGATGGCCGCGCAGTGGGCTCTTATTTGGTGCGTCCGCCCGGTGATCGGCATCAGGCCAAGCCATGCCAGACGATTGCCAGCCTGATCAAGCACCCGGTAGTAGGTGACCGCCCGTTGTCCGCCTTCTTCATCGGCCTTGGCGCCCCTAACGCGCTCTTGGCCGGCCCGCCCCCGTTTTACGAGCGCCAGGTCGATCCGCCCCGCGCTCGGGCGTGGCACACCGATCGCCAGTGCCCAATAGAGCTTTTTGGCATCCCGGTGTTTGAGCGATTGCCCCAACTTCGCAGCCGCCTGGCGACTGCGCGCCAGCAGCAGCACACCGCTTGTGTCTTTGTCCAGCCGGTGCACCAGGCGCGGTCGTTCGGGATGCTTGAACTTGAGACCATCGAGCAGCAAATCCAGGTGCCGTTCGCTGCGCGTGCCCCCCTGCACCGGGAGCCCCGAAGGTTTGTTGATGGCTATAACGTCGTCGTCTTTGTGGATCACCAGGCCTTGCACGAATTCGCGATCCTCATCGCTGAGGCCGTGGCGTGCCGCTTGTTGTCTGGGCGGCTGAACCGAGCCCTCGCCGCCCGGCTCCACGTTGGCTCCTGGTGGCACGCGCACCTCTTGGCCCATTTCCAGGCGGGTGTTCGATTTGACCCGCCCGCCATCGACACGAACCTGTCCCGTCCGCAGCAGCTTTTGCAACTGGCCGTGTCGCAAATCCGGAAAGTGCAAGCGGAACCAGCGATCGAGGCGCATACCGTCTTCCGCCTCGTCCACCTTCTTGTGCGCCACGCCACTCATTGAGTGAACTGCCGCACGAAACTGAGCCCGGCAAAGAGCGCGAGGATCGAAAGAGAAACCGAACCGAGGAGATAAAACAACAGCGAAATGTGCTCCTTGCGCTCGAACAAGATAGCGCAATCGAGTGAGAAGGCGGAGAATGTCGTGAAACCACCGAGAATGCCAGTGGTCAAGAACGTGCGAACCTCATTCGAAGCCGAATACTTCAACGCCATCAGCTCGATGATGACGCCCATGAGAAAACCGCCGGTGACATTGACGATCAACGTCCCCCAGGGAAAGCCATAACCAAGCAGACGAACCGCTCCGACGCCAACGAGATATCGCCCTGCTGCTCCGATTGCGCCACCGGCAGCAGAAAGAAGCACCATCTTCATGTTGAAGAACCCTGATTAGATCTGAGCGGTCTCAATCGCGGTCTGATTGCTCGATCATGCGCCCGACAAACCAGCCGATGAAATATCCGATCATCATGGTGACAAACGTCGTGGCGAGATAGCTCATGCTGTGGGCATCGCCCGCCTGGTCTGGGCTTTGAAAGTCAGTCATCTGCGTATAGGTGTCACCGACCAGAGAGCCGAGAAAGAAAATCCCCGCGATCGCACCGATGACCGCGCCCAAAAGGCCAAGAAAAACCCGCATTCGACCCCTCCGTTCGTCCTCAATCGCAAGCAATTGCGGAATTCTGCGGCATTGACGTCACATCCGTGCAAACGTCATCCAACCGCTCAGGACTCCACCGGCCAAAACCAAATTTGCTTCGACTTGTCATAGCCACCGTAATACCCGAGCCAGGAAAAATACTCCATCAACCAGCTGGCGGTGGTGCTGTAGCCATTCCACAGATCGATGTGGTCCCCGGTCGCAGCGCCCCGTTCGGATTCACCGCGCCGCGCCCAGTAGTCCATGAGGAAGACGAGCCCACGACGACCGAATAGTTCATCGGCAAATTGTGCCGGCTTCTCTTTCACCAGCTTTTGCACGCTGCCCAACCCGTCAATTCGCCCAGCGCTTGCGGCCAACTTGTTGGCCAGCTGTTGGGCTCGAATGAAATGCATTTCCTCGTAGGGATGCACACCGCAATGGATGAGACCGCCAAGCTGCTGGGGCGTAACGCCTGAATCCCTGAGGCAGATGCTCATTCTAACAGCGCATTGGTTCTTATAGGTCGGCACCCCGTTCGCTCTGCGGCAAGGCAGCTGATCGGACCGATTGGTGGGGTGGTTTTTCCAAAGCGTGTCGAAATCGAGTTTGGCCACGACCGGTACTCCTCCCTGTTGGCCCGCAACTCGCTCCGCCGCACGGCCCCCCGCCGGCTCTTTCGGGCCGGATCGGCGCCGATTATAGATTGCCGAACGACGCCCGCAAAATCGTTTCTCCGTGCCGAGATTTCCCCGAACCGCACTTAGTTCGGCTTGAGATCGGCCCGAAGCGACGACCAGTAATCTAGGCGCTTGCGAATTTCCCGCTCAAAGCCCCGCTCAGGCGGGTCATAGTATGTTGCCCGCTCCATCTCGTCCGGAAAATAGTTTTGCCCGGAAAAGCCCTCGGCGGTGTTGTGGTCATAGTCGTAGCCGGCGCCATAGCCCTCGTCGGCCATCAGCTTGGTTGGCGCGTTCAAAATGTGTTTTGGCGGGGCAAGCGAGCCAAACTCCTTGGCGGCTCGCATGGCCGCTTTGAAGGCGACGTAGCCGCCGTTGGATTTCGGCGCCGTTGCGAGATAGAGCGTCGCCTGCGCCAGCGCCAACTCGCCCTCTGGGCTGCCAAGCAGCTGGTAGGCATCCTTGGCCGCATTGGCTTGCACCAGCCCATTGGGATCAGCCAGTCCAATGTCTTCGACCGCCATCCGCACCAGTCGCCGCGCCAGGTAGAGCGGATCCTCACCCCCCGCCAGCATGCGTGCGAGCCAGTAGAGCGCCGCATCCGGGTCGGATCCACGTACCGACTTGTGTAGAGCGCTGATCAGGTTGTAGTGACCATCGCGGGACTTGTCGTAGATCGGCGCACGCCGCTGCACCAATTTGACAAGTGCGTCACGGTCGAGCGTTGCCGCCGCGCTACTCACCGTCGCAAAGACATCCTCGGCAAGATTGAGAAGCGCGCGCCCATCGCCGTCGGCCATGCCGACGAGCGCCTCGCGCGCATCGGCGTCAAGTGGCAACGGGCGTCCTTCCTCTTGCTCGGCCCTGGCAACGAGTTCGACCAGATCCGCGTCACTCAAGCGGCGAAACACCAACACGGTCGCACGGGACAAAACCGCCGCGTTGAGCTCGAACGACGGGTTCTCCGTCGTTGCCCCGACCAGGATGATCGTCCCGTCCTCCATGTGAGGCAGAAACGAATCCTGCTGCGCCCGGTTGAACCGATGAATTTCATCGACAAAAAGCAGTGTGCCCTTGCCGTCCTTGCGCCGAGCCTTGGCCCGATCGAAGGCCTTGCGCAGGTCCTGCACGCCCGAGAAGATGGCGGAAAGCTGCTCGAATTCCATATGGGTCTCGTCGGCGAGAAGCCGTGCAACCGTCGTCTTGCCGGTGCCGGGCGGTCCCCAGAACACAACGCTCGACAACCGGTCGGAGGCCACCATTCGCCCGAGAGTACCGTCATCGCCAACAATGTGATCTTGGCCAACCACGTCGCTCAGACGGCGAGGCCTTAGGCGATCGGCCAGCGGTCGCGGCGCCTTCTTGTCAAGTCCCGCCGCCTCGAACAATGTCGACATCAGCGAACCCCTGGCACGACCATTGAAAGCGTCCGCCCGCGCCTCACCACGGCGACACGCCAGACCGGCGGGCGACGCCGCACCAGTTCCTCGAGCTGTCCGACGTTTTCGATGCGCTCCCGATTGATCCTGGAGATCACGTCTCCGGCTCGAAAGCCATACTGGGCCGCAATCGATCTCGGATCGACCTTGACGACGATCACACCTTCGACGTCTCCCAGGTTGAGTTCATCGGCAAGCACTGGAGAGAGGTCGGCAACACTGGCGCCATCGAATGGATGCCGCCCTTGCAGTTCGCGTAAGCTGGCAACCGCATTTCGTGGCGCCTCGTAGAGCCGGACGCGCAATTTTTTCTCGCGCCCATTGCGAATAACACCAACCTCCGCCTGGCCCCCAACGCCACGCGTCGTGAAGCGATAGTTGAAGGCCCTCGGGTCAGCCACGGTCTTACCGTCGACAGAGATGACCACATCGCCCCGTCGCAGACCCGCCTTTTCCGCCGCACTATCGGAATAGACCTTTGTCACCAGCGAACCTGAGACCTTCTCGAGCCCGATTGCCTCGGCAATATCGCGCGTCACAGATTCGAGCTTGGCACCGAACCATGGTCGTTTGACCTGCCCATCTGTAATGGCTGATTCAACAATCAGGCGCACCAGATTTGACGGAATAGCAAACCCGATGCCGTGCGAACCGCCGGAGCGCGAGAAAATCGCCGTATTGATGCCCACCAGCCGGCCCGCCATATCGACGAGCGCGCCGCCAGAGTTGCCAGGGTTGATCGCGGCATCGGTCTGAATAAAAAACTGCACCCCCTTGCGCCCCACTTTCGTGCGTGCAAGCGCCGACACAATGCCACTGGTCACCGTTTGCCCGACCCCAAACGGATTGCCGATGGCGAGCACCAGATCGCCAACCTCGACATTGTCGGAATCCTCAAATGAGAGAAATGGAAACGTCACATCCAGGGTATCGATCTTGAGCACGGCGAGATCGGTTTTCTCGTCCTGCAATATGATTTGCGCATCGAATTCGCGACGATCCGCGAGCGCCACCTTGATCTCGGCCGTCCCGCCACCCTTGATCACGTGATAGTTGGTAACGACGACCCCATCCGCCGTGACGATCACACCGGAACCCAGCGAGTTTTCCATGCGCGAGCGCGGAACACCAAAATCGCGACCAAAGAACTTCTTGAAGAAAGGGTCGTTGAAAAATGGCGAAGTGAATTGGCGAACACGGCGTCGAACATAGACGTTGACCACCGCCGGGCGGGCCCGCTTAACGATGGGCGAATAGGAGAGCATCACCTCCGCCTGCCCCCGCGGCACCACGCGCTCCTGTGCAAAAGATGGCATGGCACCGAAAACAACCAGCATTGTCGCGGCCACGACGGTCAACAACGGCGAAAGCAGTCGAACGAAACTGTTTTGCATTGAGGCTCACTCCAAGAGCCGCACGGCATTACCCCCGCTTTGCCTGCGGTTCCTTCATTGCGGCGTCGCCGACCTCTATATCACAGCAAAAAGGGCGCGGAACGGGCACCGCCTCCCCGTCCACGTTCAATTTGCTTTGTTGAGCAATCCTAAGGTTATCGTCGTGGTGCAATCACACTCTGCGCGTGCCTAGCGTTCACGGCTGAAATGCCGCTCGTGTCGAGCCCTGATACCCTATCGCCGGTCGAGCTTGGTTGACAGCACGACCACGGATTCCGTGCGCACCACACCGTCCGTCGCGCCGACGAAATCGAGCAGCCTGTCGAGGTACTCGCTCGAGCGCACCGCCACCCCGGCAATGAGGTCGAACTTACCACTCACTGTATAGACAAACTCGACGTCAGGCCGCCGCTTGAGCGCTTGAATGACACTGGCCGAGGCATGCGGTGCAATCTCGATCATGATCAAGGCCCGGAGCAGGGCCTGCTCTACTTCAGACGCGATCTGCACCCGATAACCGGCGATGACCCCGCCCTCTTCGAGCCTCTTCAAGCGATCCTGAACCGTCGAGCGTGACAGGCCGAGTTCGCGCGCGAGCACGGAGACCGGCATCCGCGCATTGCTCTTGAGCAGCGCGAGAAGTGATTCGTCCTTGTCTGTCAGTCGCAGTTTCATTGCTCCAGATTATGCCATATTGCCGAAAGTTTCGTCAATTAGCCG